>WRML01000132.1 GCA_009777165.1 Kiritimatiellota bacterium | reverse complement strand
GGGGTTGGGCGATGCCCCTCAAACAAACCGAGGGCCAGGGGGGCCTCAAAGGAGGGGGGGCCACCATCGGCACCTCCCCGGCGGAAAAAGAAATCCCCCCCCCCCCTTGGGTGTTGTAAACCCTGCCCCTACCGCAGGATGAGGATTGTCGGGTCTCTTGTCGAAAGATAGAGAGACTTTGTCGCCTCTTGGTAAAAGAGCTTACCCCGCTTGCCGCCGCCCGTCAGTGACTTCGTCTTGCCCGACAACGGCAACCCGTATGGTGTTTCTGAGAAATCCCCGATTTTCACGGTGATGTCAAGCGGCGGTTCCTCGCCGATCACGACGTGCAGGTTACTGCCGGACAGGAGCGTTTCGCCCTTGGCCGCGAGGATTGCGCCGGGGGCC
The DNA here is from genome assembly GCA_009777165.1 of Kiritimatiellota bacterium. GTDB lineage: Bacteria > Verrucomicrobiota > Kiritimatiellia > RFP12 > UBA1067 > WRJS01. The sequence goes on along the minus strand of WRML01000132.1, from coordinate 6,146 downwards.
TCGATGTACAGGTCGTTCAGCAGCAACGTACCGTTGAGTGCGCCGCTCACGCCCGTGACGTCCACGGTGCCGGTGCCGGGGCCGTTGATGACGCCGAGGGTCCCGACCTCCAGCGTGAATGTCATGCCGGTGGCTTGCTCCGCCCCGGGCAACCCCCCGGGCATGTCCAGAATATCCATGGGGTCGGCGATCAACATGCTGTTGGGCAGCGGCTCGCGGTTGGGCTGGCCGGGGAAGGTAATGCCGACGTTCAGCCCGTACCCGCCTTCGCCTTGCTGGAAGACGAGGGCGAAGTCGTGGAGGCCCGCGGCAAGCTCGATGGGCGTGGAGACGCAGCGGTTCGCGTCCATGCCGTGGCCGCCGTTGTTGTCCGCGACGAGGGTGTCGTTGATGAAGATCATGCTGTGGTCGTCGCTGTCCGTCCAGAACGTGTATTCGCCGGGGTCGGTGATGCGGATTTTCCCTTTCCAGATGACGCCGAAGTAGGAGTGCTTGTCAATGATCTCTTGCGGGAAGCGCAGGCTGGCGGGGTCGCCGTCATCCCCGAACCACATGAAATCCCCCGCGTCGCAGGACGATGCCTTGAGGATGAGCGGGAAGCCCTTCAGGTAGTCCTCGGCGGTGTCGAGCGCCATGTACGCGTCCGTGACGTCCTGCTCGATCCGGCCGTTGAGGTCGTAGTAGTAACCGATGAGGCCGCTGGACTCCCTCATGCTGAACTGCACGGAGGAGCCGGCCTCGACCATGAGCGAGTCCACGTAGTACGAGGCGTTGTCGGTCAGCGGCAGCGCGAACGTCGCGTTCGAGAAGACCAGCGGCGGCAGCGTCAGGGGGGCCCCCCCGCCCGAGGGATAGGGGAGGGCCAGCTCCGCGCCGTCCTCGAAGTGCGCGAAGAGGGGGTCGGGCCCCTGCGCGAGGCGGTCCGCCTGTATCGAGGCCGCCGCGCCGGAGAAGATGAACGTGCCGGAGGTGAAGGCGCCCTCGAAGTCGCCCGCGACGTCGGTCAGGGTCACGCGCCCGGCGCCGACGGCGCGCACCTCGCCCTTGCCGGAGATGCGTCCGGTGTAGATGATGTCGTCGGCGCGGTCGAAGACCAGCAGGCCACCGGTCCCGACGTAGACGCCGGCCCCCCCGAGGGTTCCGCCCGTGCCGCCGTCGCCCGCGACGAGCGTGCCTTTGAGGACGTACCACGTCCCGCCGAACGCGTCGTTGTCGCCCGTGAGGGTGAGGGTGTCCGCGCCGTTCTTCTCGATCTCGGACCCGGGGGCCCCGGTGACGCTTCCGGCGAACGTGACCGGCTCCTCGATCCGCAGGGCGAGGTAGGATCCGGCGTAGGGCATCTCCAGTGTGCCGGCCCCCCTCACGCCGTAGGCCGTGGAGGCGCCGGGGCGCAGCCATGCGTTGGGCATGGGCCGCTCGATACCGTCGGGGGGGGTCACGAACAGGTTGACGCGGTAGCCGCCGCCGCCCTGCCCCCAGGCGATCTGGAGGTCGTGCGTGCCGACGTCCAGGTGGATGGGGTCCGTGCGCTTGATGCCGGAGTCCCACTGGACGTTGTCTAGCACTTGCACCCCGTTGACGAACAGATCCCCCCGGTCGTCCGTGGAGAGGCCGAAGACGTACTCGCCCGGCTCGAGCGCGAGAAACTTGCCTTGGAAGCGCGCGCTGAAGTTCTGCTTCTCCCCCTCGGGGGGGTAGGCCTCGGAGAAGGGCCCCGGGAAGTGCAGGCCGGACTCGTAGAAGAAGTTGACGGCGGTGGGGAGGGCGTCGGGGCCCGCCTGGGTGGTGTTGTACACGGCGTCGGGCGTGCGCGAGCCGAAATCGTTGTCCAGGCCCTCGAAGCTGGTCCCCCCGTAGTTCCAGCCCCAGTAGAAGGAGGCTTTCATGCCGCGGTTGCCCCAGTCGGTCCGATCCGGCTCGACGAAGAGGGCGCCCCCCCCCTCGATGGTGACGGGCTTGGCGAAGGGGGCCGCCTCGAACAGCCCGACCCGCCCCTCGCGCACGATGACCTGCCCGTTGAACGCGGGGGCCCACTGCTTGGCGAAGGTGAGGTCCCCGCCCCCCCCCTTGATAAACCGCGCGTCGGTAGCGGCGGAGGCGAGGTCCCCCCAGTAGGTGCTGGGCGCGTCGCCCGTGATCTCGAGCGCGGCGTTGCCCAGCACCTCGACGCGTGTGCCGGGGCCCCCCGCGATGGAGGCGGCCGTTACGGGGTAGGGACGCAGGAGGGCCTGCGGCAGCACGTCCTCCGCGCCGCCGGGGGGGGTCATGAAGACCGTCAGGCCGCGGCCGACGGCCCCCTGGTGAAACCCGATGAGGATGTCGTGCCAGCCCTGCTCCAGCCAGACCTCGCCGCCGCGCTTGCCCCCGAAGAGGTCGTAGGCCTGCATGAAGTCGTTGGTGACGATGAGGTCGCGGTTGAGGTAGACGACGCTGCCGTCGTCGGAGGCGGTCGCGAAACCGTAGAGGCCGTCCGCCTCGGCGTAGAACTCGCCGGTCCAGCGGGCGTAGAAGTATTCGCGGGTGTAGAAGTTGCCTTGGAAGCGTGTCCCTTCGGCGCCGGCGTCGAAGCCGTCCCCGAAGCTCCAGCTCGACGCGACGGTCGTCGGCGCGAGGGGGGCCAGCAGGTCCTCGAACGCGGCCAGGTCCGGCAGGATGCCCGGCGTGACGAGGTCGCGGCGCTCGGGGTAGTTGAAGTTGTAGTATTCGCCCATCAGCCCGTACGCGTCGTCCGCCGAGAGGCCGGCGAAGAACGTCGAGCGCGGATCGATCGTCACCGTGAGCGCGATGTCGCCGAACGTCGTCCCCGCGCCAGCGAGGGCGGCCCCGCGCTGGACCTCCAGCGCCGCGATGTCGGCCCCCTTCCAGAACCTCAGGTCCTGGTTGCCGACCTTGACGATCTTGACGGGGGGGGCCACCGTGCCGAAGAACGCGCCGTCCCTGTCGGCGTTCCCGGCGATGAGCGCCTGCACCCCCCCCTGCGAGTTGGTGACGGTGCCGGCCCCCCAGAGGCCGTTGACGTTCACGTCGAAGCCGTTGAGGTCCAGCACCCCGCGCGGGAAGATTCCGGCGACGCCGAAGTCGAGGTTGCCGTGCTCCCAGTTCCATGGGATGGCGTTCTCGGCGTTGACCTTGAGGGTGCCGCTCTCGACGCGCGTGTCGCGGCGGTAGGTGTTCGGCACGTCGAGGGTGAGGGTGCCGGCGCCGAGCTTGTGCAGGCCGAGCCATGCGCCCGTGCCGTCGGGCGCGTCGTACTGCGGCGGCACGTTGCCGAGGGGGTTCTCGAACGCGCCGCTCCACGTGACGTCCTGGTCCGTGGCGACGCCGAAGTAGCCGCTGCCCTGGATGAGGTTGGTCTTGACCCAACTGAAGTTCGCGCCGTGGCCGACGGCGAACGTGCCGATCTCGTTGTTCAGGTTGAGCGTGCCGTCCCACGTGTTGGCCGCGCCGCCGAAGATCATGACGCCCCTGTCCTGATTCACGATGGGGCCCGAGCCGCTCAGGTCGCCCTGCCACGTCCAGTACCTGTCGCCGGCGATGCAGAACGTCGCGCCGCCGCCGCCGACCTCCAGGCCGCGGTTGGGGTGCGAGGCCGCGTAGGGGACGTCCGGCGCGGGGCGGAAAATCCCGCCGCTGATGTGCAGGTAGTCCGGCACGGGCGCGGGCGGCTCCGTGCCGAACCCCCCGTCGTTCTGCACGTACAGGACGGCCCTGTTGGTGACGGTGATGGTTCCCGTGAAGGTGTTGTTGGTGTGGAGCAGCGCCGAGCCGGGGATGTCCATCAGTACCCCGAGGGGGCCCGTCAGGTTGCTGAACCACATCCCGGAGTTGTCCCAGTCGTTCCGCCCGCCGCCGAGGTGGTAGCCGACGGAGGGGTCGGGGGTCAGCGTCCCGGCGTAGACGCCCGCGGTGTTGTTGTCCGCGCCGAGCGAGATGCCCGGCAGGCCGGTGAGATTGATGTCGCGGTCCTTGACGGGGTTGCCGAGGAGGAGGGCCCCCGAGGAGTCCGTCTTGATGCGGCTGATGAACTGGTCAACCTCCGACTGGTTGAGGCCCGTGTTGATCATGAGTGCGGCGCCGTTGTAGATGCCGATGTCCTTGACCCCGGGCTGGTAGGGCCCCAGCGCGTTGACGTGGTAGATCACGAGGGTGCCGCCGTTGATGGTGGTCCCCCCCGTGTAGGCGTTGTCGCCGTGGATGTCGAGGAAGCCCGACGAGCCCTCCATCAGCGTCACGCTCCCGCTCGCGATCTGCTCCCGGTAGATCTGGATGCCGCCGTTCGCGAGGAAGAACCTGTACTCGTTGTTGTAGGGCGTGTAGGTCCCCGTGTAGTCCACCATCCCGTACGCGCCGAGCGACACGCCCGGGTGGGCCGAGAGGTCAACGTCGTCCCCCGCGTTCGCGCCGTACAGGATGACCGAGCCGTCGGAGGCCGGGTCCATCAGGCCCGCCAGCGCGGTGGCCCCCCCTGTGGCCTCCCAGCCGATGCCCCCGCCGTTCTCCAGCAGGATCGTCCCGTCATACCCGGGCGGCAGGCCGTCCGCGTTCTGGAAAAGCAGGTTCCCCTGCGCGACGTGGACGCTGCCCGTGAACGTATTCCAGTTGCGCAGGATCAGCGTCCCGGGCCCGGTCTTCGTCAGGCCCCCCCCCGGGCCCGCGGGGTCGTCCTCCAGCGGCTGCCAGACGTGGACGGTCGTCCCGGCGATGATGTCGAAGCGGGCCCCCCCCTCCTGCACGATGGCCCCCGTGATGTTCTGCATGAAATTCTCGCGGCTGTCGCGGTTGCGGAGCGTGCCGCCGTTGAAGAAGACCGTCCGCGTGCCGGCAGGGTTCCCCTCAACCCGCCGCACCCAGAGCAGGCCCCCGTTCAGGAACACCTCCCCGAGGTTGTCCTGATTCGGGTTGTTGCTCACGAGCCACAGATCGCCGAAGGGCCCCACGGTCCCGTCGTTGATGACGAGCCTCCCCTGCGCGCCCGTCCCCTGGCTCACGTTCAGGGCCCCCTCGCGCTCGTTGCGGAGCGTCCCCCCCGCGACGACGACCGTGCCAGTCGCCGCGCCGTTGGCCGTCACGAAGAAGTTGCCGTTCGAGACCGTCACCAGCCCGTTCTGCAGGATCGTCATCTGCGCGTGGCCCGCGTTGCCGATGCCGACCACGATGTCGCTCTCCGCGCAGAGCCACGCCTGTCCCGGGCCCCCCCCGATGACCGCCTCGGCGTAGCCGCCGTCCTTGCCGAAATGCACGTCGCGGTTGCCCCTGATCCCCCGGGGCGTCTCGAGCTTCCCCCCCTCCATCAGGAAATCGAACGTGCGCCCGGGGCCCTCGCCCATGGCGATCACCCGGTCGCGCCCGTCCAGCACCGAGAGCGAGCCGCTTGCCATGTGCAGGCCCCCGTCATAGCCCTGGAAATCACTGAGGGTCAGCGAGGCCGTGAAATTCGTCGCCTTGCCCCCGTTATCGAAATACACATGGTCGCCGTCCACCGGCACGCCGCCGATCCAATTCCCGGCCGTGTCCCACGGCGCCCACGCCCCCGCCGTGCCCTTCCAGAACTTCACCGTCGAGACGACTGGCGTGAAACCGAACGCCGCGCAATCCGCCGCATAACTCGTCGCCACCTCCTCAATCGAAAGCGGCCCGTCATAGATGCGCAGACACGCCACCGACCCGCGGAAACCCATGTCCCAATTCCCGTTGTCCAGATTCTGCGCCGCGCCCAGCGTGAAGAAGCCCACGTCATCGCGGATGTTCAGCGACGGGAGCGCCCGCGTGACCCGCATCTCCCCGTTGAGGAAGAGCCGTTCCGTCCCGGCCGCATCGCGCGTCACCGCGACATGGTGCCACTGCCCCACGGGCGGCACGTCCCCCCCCCACGACAGGTTGTACGCGCCGTCATAATGCTCCACCGCGTTACCCGGGTCACGGCCGTAGCGGAACTCCATGCACGTTCCCGCCGCCTGATTGTTCAGCCACTGGTTACGCGCCGTCCACGCGAACACGACCTCCCAATCCGAGTAAATCTGCTCCTTGTAGACCCACACCTCGAACGCCCACGGCGCCCCCCCGCAGATCGCGTTCGGCGACACCTCATTTTTCATCGCCGACTCCCACCCCCCCTGCGTGAACGACACCGCCGGGATCCCCCCGAC
>WRML01000131.1 GCA_009777165.1 Kiritimatiellota bacterium | reverse complement strand
TGAGACACATCCCTAACGGGATGTCAGAATGGAACACTTTTAAAGTTAATTCACTATACTTAAATGGCACACACCAGCAACTTGCACGCTCCGATGCGGACGATTAACGCTTGCCCCTACTCGTCCTGCATGATGATCTTGACCCGCTTCACGCCGTTGTAATCAACAGAGGTTTGTTTTTGAAGGTGCTCGATGAGCAGGTCAACGGTGAGACGGGAAAGATCCTTGCCCATGTCGGTTTTCTTGTACTCGCAGATGGCCGCAAGATAGCTGTTCATGACCACCTTGTAACGCCGTTGTAAATCCAGCGGCGTGCCGTCCGCCATACGCACGTCCACCCGTTTCACCTGTCCCTGGGGGTCGAGCGTCATGTCGTAGCAGATCCCCGAAACATACGAGGCACCTTTGTCGGCGCGGTATGCGGCCTCGATGAGGCGCAAGACTTCCTCGCCATCCAGGTGAAATTCGACGGCCTCGTTACCGAAGGGGTCGAGCTGGTAAATCGTGCCGACGGTAACGGGACCCTTGGGGAGCGTTTTCAGGCGCACGCCGCCAGGGTTTTGCAGCGCGATGTCCGCGCCGGTCTCAAGGCGCACCGCATCCGTCATCAGGCATCCCAGTTCCTCGTAGTTCTTAAAATCGGTGGCGACCTGCGTGAGGACGGTCTTCAACACGTCGTTGTTGTTGAAATCGTCCACCATCGCCCGCACCTCGGCATCCTCCCTGTCGAAGGCCTCCACATTGAGGAGGCGGGCCTTGCGCTTCGTGACCTTGCCATCCTCGATCTCGAGGATGATGTAGGTGGCGTGCTTGAGGTGCGAGCCGGCCTGCGTGACCAGCACACCGTTTTGGATGTCCTTGACGTCAACCGCCTCATGATCCACCGCCGTGTGGGAATGGCCGCTGATGATGAGGTCAGGGTACGGGTAGGCGTTGGCGAGCGCGACGCTGTTTTCGTAGGCGAGGTGCGCGAGGAGGATGAACACGTCGCAACGGTCACGCAACCAGCGGTATTCCTCCGCCACGTCCAAGGGGGGACGGAAGGCGATGCCCGTGAGGTTGTCGGGGTGCGCCTCGGGAATGCCCCGGTCGGCCAGCTCCAGCAGGCCCAGCACCGCGACGCGCGCGCCGTCCACTTCGAACATCTTGTACGGCTCGATGTGCAGCCGCAGGGCATCCGGCATGAACATATTGGCGCAGACGTAACGGAAATGGGAACGGTACACAAGGCGGCGCAGGGCGACGGTACCCGCGTCGAACTCGTGGTTGCCCATGCAGGAGAGGTTGAAGCCGACCTTGTTCATGAGCGTCAGCATGGGGTGCGAAGGCTCGGGGTGCATGTCGTTGACGGGATTGCCCGTGCGGTTGTCACCTGCCGAGAACACCAGCAGGCCCGGGTGCTTGGCTCGGATGCCCTCCACCAACGCGGCGAACCTCGGGAAGCGGTCAATGGTCGCGTGCATGTCGTTGACCGCGAGGATGTGGATTTCCTTCGTCTCCGCGACCGCCGCGACGGTCGCGAAGATCAGGATGTTGGTCAGGAAGAGTCGTTTCATGGTTCGGTTTTTCAAGCGACCGATGGGGGTTCCGCCGGCGGTTGCGCCTTGTTCTTCGGCGCAATCTTCTTCAGGTAATACACGAGGCCTATGGAACACACCAGCAGCGGCACGCCGATGAGCGGGCGGTAGGTGAGCCAAGCGAGCGCGATGATGATCAGTGACCACGCGAGGCCCAGGATAAAACACACGAGCCCGATTCCGGCGCCCACGATGTTGGCGAGGAACGGCAGCACTTTCAACAGTGCGGTAATGATGTTGAAAATACCCATCAGTCCGAAGATGACCAGCAAGGCGCCAACGACACGCAGGATCCACGCCAACAGGACGTTTTCAGAAAGCGCGTTCGCAAACATCTCCTCCGGGCTGACCGTTCCCATCTCAAGGCGCGTGAACGTCTTCCCGTTCTTGGCGACAAACTTCCCGAACGTCGATCCGACGACCTTGCCGATGATGGACACGTCGGCTGGCATGACCTTGGTAAGGGTGATGCGCATGTCGCCGATCTCGGGGGCATTAGGGTTTCTGCCGAAATAGACGATGTGACCCACCACATGAATCATCGCGGGCACGGTGGCAGAGGGGACTGCGGAGGGTTCAACCGCTGGCGCGGGCGCAGCCTCCTCCTCGGGTGCGGCGGCATCCGCCGCAGGTGCAGTCGCGCCAGACAGGGGCGCGGCGGCATCCGCCGCAGGCGCAGTCGCGGCAGGCAGGGGCACAGGCGCGGCGGCGGGTGCGGCGCCCAGCCTTTTCGTCCATGCTTGCTTTTGCTCGTCGGTCAAGTTCACCTCGGCGGGCGTATTCCCCTTAATGGACTCGATGAAAAAACCGGGCAAGGTATAGGCGCCGAAACTGACGTTTTGGGCGTAAACGGTTTGCTTCTCGACCGTGGGCACCAGCACCATGTTCTTGCCGGTGTATTGGGGATCCTCGAACGTCATGGAGTCAATGGGCTTGTCCACCCACGCTTGCTTGTACGTGTAGGTGGTGATGGTTTCCTGACCACCGCCGATCTTGTCGCGCGTCTCTTTCTTGGCGTTCTCCTCCCACTGGTAATACTCGACCTTGCGGTTGATGGCGATGGCGACCGCAGTGACGCCGAACGCCTCATCCGTAAGCTCGTCCTTCGTGTCGGCGAACGCCGAGGCGTGGATGAGCGTGCCGTTGAGCGAGGCGTCAACCTTCGAAACATCCTCGACGGCGACACAGGCACCCTCGGCTTCTTGGATCGCCTTCTTGGTCTTGACGAAGTTCCCCTCATTCCAGAAGAGCAGGATCGTCCCGCCGATGAACATGATGAAGCCGCCGACGATGCCTTTCAGCGCCTTGTTGAGGCGGCCGCCGTAACTGGTTGTGGATTTGACTCGGTATGCCATGGTGATTCTCCTTTTGCGTTAGTTTTGGATTTTCTGTGCGCCATAGCCTTCCATGGCACCGAAAAAGTTGAGCGCCTCCTCCCACGGGTAGCGGTTGGCGAACATCGTGGCGGACGATTTCATCGTGCCCGTCAGGTTCATGCCCATCGCCTGGCGGAACGTGTTCGCCGGGGAGTTGGGATCCACGTTCGTGGTCTCCTTGTACGACGCGGTGAGGAAACCGTTGAGGTACGCTTCGTTGATGACGCCCTTGAACGCGGAGGGGTCGGTGAGCGTCTTGTTGCCCTCGACCTTCGCGAGCTGGTCCACGTCCTCGAAGTCCTCGGCCTTCACCTGCAGGAACAGCCCGCCGCCCGGGATGGCGAGATCCCCCTGCCTGTTCAGGAAAAAGAGGTTATGCTCGGCGGTGGTGACGCGCTTGGCCTCGAGCGCCTTGTCGGACTCGACGCGGCAGCGGTCCAGCCCGGAGAAGATGCAACAACCGATGATGTTGCGCGTGACGTGATGGGTCTGGATGCCGTTCATGTAGCGGTAGCCGTAGCCCATGTCCGCCATGTCGCGCAGCCGCGACCAGACGAACAGCACCGTGTTGTGGTCGAAGCGGACCTCCTTCTCCTCCTTCGCGATACCGCCGCCGCTGATCTCGCATGCGGCCATGAGGTTGTTGATGAAGATGTTATTTGCGATGAGCGCCTTGCGCCCGCCGAACATCCCGCGGATGCCGTAGTTGGGCGCGTTGATGAACGCGCAGTTGCGGATGGTGATGTCGCAGCGTGGGTTCTCAAGATAGACGAGCGCGGTCTGCTTGGTGATCATGCGTTCGGTGGCGAGGTCCGGCCCCCCCTTGCCCGCGGTACCGATGGCGTTCATCATGGGCGACGCCACGCCTTCGGGCTTGCCCTCGCCCGCGGCATTGTACGAGATGGAGTTGCCCCGGTCGAAGATGAGGCCGTCAATGACGACCTCGGTGTCCGGTGTCTTCACCTGGATCTGCATCGTGCCCTCGCCCTTCTGCGTGCCGTTGGACTCGGGCGTGGGCTGAATCATCGTCCGGTGCTTCAGCACGTCGCGTATGGCGAAATCGGGAGAATAGCCGCCGATGATTTTCACGGGCTTGGTGACGTTGATGTTGCCGCTGTCAAGCGTCCCGAAGTAATTGCCTTCCGCCACGAGGATGGTCGCACCATCCTTGGCAAGGTCAATGGCCTTCTGCACATTCTTCAGTGGCTTCTCCTTCGAACCGTCATTGCGGTTGTTCCCGGTTCCTGCGCACACATGCAAGACATTCTCTACATTGGCTTGGGCGAACACCTGATTTGTGATTGACAACAACAGCAGACAACCCGTACCCACACACACCCGACGAAGTTCATTCATGTTCTTTCCTTATTTGCCTTAAAAAGCACAAGAAAGTAGCAGATGTTTGGGATAAACGCAACCTTTTTTTTTGGCGACATGCCCAGGCGCGCGAAGCGCACCGTCTCCTATGTCCCCTGTATCCCCTAGGTCCCCTGTCTTGCATCGTAGTCCCCCCCCTTGCCATTCACTTTTTCATTTTTAACGTTTCCCAGACTTCGAAAAAATGGTAACGTTATTCCCATGATAAAAACACATTCTTGTGTTGTTACCGTTCTCTCCGCGCTGGCGGCGGGGGGGGCGACGCTGGGGCCGGCGGAGTTCCCGGAGCCGCCGACGGAACGCCTCTCGGCGGAGGCGTCGGCGAAGCTGGTTGAGGACGAGTGGATCGCCCAGCGTGGCAACACGGACATCGCGCTGGCGTGTTCGGATGAGCTGCGCAGGGTGGAGCGCATCATCGGGCGGCAAGGTATGGAGGGCGAGCGTCCTCGCGAGCCGTTACAGGACACGCGCCGGGAGCTTGCCGCGCTGAACGCGCAGATGCCGGGCGAAAACCTCTACCTGAGCATCCGCGCGCTGAAGCGCCGCCTCATGCTCGGCGACCCGCAGATCACGTTCTCGTCGCTGCTGCTGGTTGACAACCCGTACACGCACGGCTCGGAGTGTCTGCACGAGGTGCGCCACCGCACGGAGAACACCGCGACCCCGGGGGGGAGGCTGCTGGTGGTGGGGGGGCTGTCGCCGGACGCGCCCGTGCGCAAGCTGGCCCCCCCTGACGGGGTGCGCGGGGCGTTCATGCGGCCGGACCTCTCGTTCGACGCGACGCGCGTGCTGTTCTGCATGAAGCCGGAGGATGAGCAGACGTACCACCTCTACGAGATCGGCCTCGACGGGGGGGGGGGGCGCCAGATCACGCGGGGGCTCTACAATGACCTCGACCCCATCTACGTCCCGGACGGGGGGATCGTCTTCTCCACCTCGCGCTGCAACCAGTACCTGCGCTGCGGCGACTCGAAGTTCCGCATGTTCGTGCTGGCGCGGTGCGGCATGGACGGCCGCAACATCTACTTCATCAGCTCGAACAACGAGGCGGACTACACGCCCGCGCTGATGCCCGACGGCCGCCTGCTCTTCACGCGCTGGGAGTACATTGACCGCGACGTGAACCGCATCCAGAGCCTCTGGACGATGAACCCCGACGGCACCGCGCTCAGCGCGTACTGGGGCAACCAGAGCTCGTGGCCGGACATGCAGATGAACGCGCGCCCCATCCCCGGCACCCTCCAGGTGCTGTGCGACACCCCCGGCCACCACCAAATCTACGACGGCGCGCTCGCCATCATTGACCCCTCCCAGGGGATGAACTACCCCGACGGCATCCGCAGCCTCACCCCCTCCGTGCCGTGGGCGGAGGTCGGCCGCGGCCCCCGCGACGTGCCGCACCAGGCCGCCTTCACCGCCCCCCCCTGCTACAAGGCCTTCCAGACCGCCTACCCATTCTCGCGCGACCTCTTCCTCGTGGCGGCGCGGCGCGGCACGGACTTCGTGCTGGGCAACGATAAGGACCCGGGCTGGTTCAAGCTCTTCCTCATGGACTACGACGGCAACATGGAGCTTGTCTACGCCGGGAGCTACAACATCCTCTGCGCCCAGCCGGGGCGGGCGCGGGAGCCCCCCCCCGCCATCCCCTCGCAGGTGAAGTGGCAGGGCCCGATGAGGGGCCCCTCCCACGAGCCGGAGTGGGGGGTGCTCTACAGCGCCGACGTGTACGAGGGCACCGCCATCCCCCGGGGCCTCGCCAAGGCCGTGCGCGTGATGGAGGTGGACCCCGTCGTCTTCGGCGACTGCTTCGGCAGCCGCACGACGATGACGCAGTACGCCCCCTACCGCAAGGCAGGGGCCCTCCCGGTCAGCGAGTGGTTCCTCCCCGGGTCCCCCGCCATGTCGCTCGTCTACGACGAGGGGGTCAAGCGCGTCATCGGCACCGTGCCGGTGGAGGCGGACGGCAGCGTGCACTTCGCCATCCCCCCCGTGCGCCCCATCTTCTTCCAGCTGCTCGACGCCCAGGGCCGCTGCCTCCAGACCATGCGCTCCATCACGCAGGTGATGCCCGGCGAGGTGAGGGGGTGCGTCGGCTGCCACGAGACGCGGACCCTCCCCCCCCCCCCCCCCCCGCAGCCCCCCCCCCCCCCCCCCCCCCCCCCCCCCCCCCCCCCCCCCCCCCCCCCGCCCCGCGCCGCCCCCCTCCCCCCCCTCCTCCCCCCCCCGCC
>WRML01000130.1 GCA_009777165.1 Kiritimatiellota bacterium | reverse complement strand
CACCGCCAACGTCATGGCGAAGCTCGCGCACGGGCTCGCGGACGACCTGCTCACCGCCACCGCGCTCGCCACGCGCGCTCCCATCCTGCTTGCGCCCGCGATGAACACGACGATGTGGAAGCATCCCGCCACACAGGCGAACGTCAAGATCCTGTTCGACCGCGGCGTCCATTTCGTTGATGCCGGAACCGGTGACCTCGCGTGCGGCCTCACCGGCAAAGGGCGCATGGCGGACGTTGACGACATCTTGGCTGCCGTCCGGCAACGGCTTTGATTTATTCGTCCAGACTTCCTTGATACGTCACGCGGCGTATCTTCTGAATGGACGTGCGCTCCAGGGGTTCACGCTGGATGAGGATTTTACGCAGGTGTTTATAGTCGGCAAGGGCTTTGCATTGCGCGGCGACGGCGTCGCGGACAAGCCGCTCGACTTCCTCCCACGCGGGTTCCTGACCTTGGTGCGCCGCCGTGATCGCATCCATATTGGGCGCGATGATACCGCCGACGCGCTCGCCAGGTACACCGCCTGTCGTGTATCCAAGGACGACAACATCACCGATGAACGGATGACGGGCGATTTCGTTCTCGACCTCTTCCGGGTAAATGTTCTTCCCCTCGCGGTTGACGATGAGCGCTTTTTTACGTCCGCAGATGGTGATGAAACCGTCCGCGTCAATGGTGGCGAGGTCGCCGGTCTTGAGCCAGTCGCCGTCGAACACCTCGCGGGTGGCCTCGGGGTTGTTGAGGTAGCCTTTCATGACGATGGGGCCACGGATTTGCAGTTCGCCGACACCCTGTGCGTTCGGCCCGGCGATGCGGGCGTCGTTATTGGCGACGATCTTCCCGACCGTCCCGACCCGCGGGGCAAAAATGGGGTTGACCGAGACCACGGGCGAGCATTCGGTGAGGCCGTATCCCTCGACGGCGGTGATGCCCAGCCGCGTGAAGCCATGCAGGACGTGGGCCGGGCAGGGGGCCCCTCCGACGATGAACAGGCGCAGGCGCCCGCCGAACTTCTTCTGCACGCCCTTGCCGACAAGTTTCCCAAGCCCTATCCACATCAGGAACCGTGTCAGCCGGCTCGCGTTGATTTTCTCCTCGACCTTCTCCAGCATCTTTTCGACCAGCAGGGGGACGACCATGGCGATGGAAGGACGCAGCGTCTGCATGTCGTCCGCCACCGTTTTCAGGCTGTCCGCGAAAAACATCCCCGACGCGCAGAGGATGGGCAGGACGAAATTCGTCAGGAACGAGAACGAGTGGAACAGCGGCAGGACGATGAAGAAGTCGTCGTCGGCAGTCACGATCCTGTCCATCCGCGTCAGCGAGTCATCCGCGTCGCTGCAGAAATTGTTGTGCGTCAGCATCGCACCCTTGGGCTTGCCGGTCGTGCCGGAGGTATAGATGATTGACGCGACATCCTGCGACGTGGGCACATGTGCGGCGTAGAACGTCAGCGGTGTGCCCGCGATCTGGCGGCGCAACTGTTCGTACTGATGGCAGGGGCGGCCGGCGATGGGGGGAGTCTCGCTCTCCGTGCCGCCCGTCACGACGACGTGACGGACACCCGGGAGTTCCGGCAGGATGTCGGGGAGGAGATGCCGCATGTGGCGGGCATCCGTGACGACCATCATCACCTCGGAATGACCCAGGATGTACTTGACCTCCTCCTGCCGCAGTTTCGGGTCCAGCGGTACGACCTGCGCGCCGACCCCTGTCACGGCGAGATAGGTCTCCATCCACTCGGGGCCGTTCTCCAGGATAATGGCGACGCGGTTGTCGCCTGGCGTCAAGCCGAGTCGCCCAAAACACTCCGCCATTTGGTTCACACCCAAGGCGAAATCCTGATAGGTCCGGCTCACCCACTCGCCGTTACGCCGGTAGCGGAGCGCCGTCCGCTCGGGGTACCGTGCCACACTCTGGTCTAGTAATGTCCGAATTGTCATAATGAGTAAAAGTTTTCAAGATGACAAAATACGGTATTTTGTCGAAACAATCAAGGCAAATATTTGAGTTCTGTTAAAATATTGTGAAAACCCTTGTGCCCTTCGTGCCTTTGTGTGAGAAAAAAACGGCGGGTTGTTTTAGCCTCAGATGAAATGGGATCAACAGACCAATCCTCGTCAAAAGATGCCTTATTTTCCGTTGGGTTCTGTTAAAATTTAAGATTCCCGTCATTCCGCGATGACGACGGGTGTGCCGTTGGGGAGGAGGAGGAAAAGCTCGTCAATGTCGGGGTTGCGGAAACGGACGGCGGGGGCATCTGCGGATATGTTGCGCGTGCCTTGGAGGGTGATGCCCGAAGGGGAGAGCGTGATCCAGCAGATGTCCTGGGGGTGGCGGGGCTTGTCGTCGGGGAGCCCGGTCCAGATGTCCGAATGGTCGAGCGTGCGCTTGCCGCGGTTTCGCACGGTGTAGTTCCCCGCGGGGGGGATGTCTGCGCCGCCGGTGACCAGCGCGTAACGGTTGAAAAACTCGCCGTTGAGCGTCAGGCGCGCGGAGGCGTCGGCCTTCGAGATGCGGAGCTCGAACACGGGGCTGTCGAGGACCTGGAGCAGGGCGCC
Organism: Kiritimatiellota bacterium; assembly: GCA_009777165.1. GTDB lineage: Bacteria > Verrucomicrobiota > Kiritimatiellia > RFP12 > UBA1067 > WRJS01. The sequence continues at coordinate 4,041 of WRML01000130.1, read as the reverse complement.
GATCCGCATGGTTTCGGGGCGCTCGATGCCGTTGACCTCCATGATGAATTCCTGGGTGCAGCCGAAGCGCTGGGCAATCCTTCCGGGGGTGTCGCCGCGCACGACGGTGTGGGTGGTCTTGCCGGGCACGGGTTGCTTGGAGAAGAAGAGGGTGGAGTTGATCTGCCCGATCTTACGCTCGATGAAGGGGTAGAGCTCTGCGGTCTCGTTCTGCCCGAGGAGGTGCAGGAAGGTGAGGCGGGCGTCGGCGAGGTTGCCGGCCTGCTCGTCGGCGAGCGCCTGGTCGAGGAGCTTCTGGATTTGCGCAGGGATGCGTTTGGAGGTCTTCGGGAGCGCGGGGGGGGCATCCTTCTCCAAGGCTGCTGCCGGCGTGTTCGTGGAGGAGGCGGAGCTGCCGAACCAGTTGCCGAAGAAGTGCCGCCGGAGGGAGACGGACTCGCGGTTGACGCTCACCTCGGGCGCGTCGAAGCGGGTCGCCTGCGCGGGATCCTCGTTCGGGGGGGGCTTGCAGCTCCGCGTGAAGATCACAATGAGCACAAGCACAGGGATCAGGACGGTCAGCCACCCGTATTTCTGGTAGCCCGTGTTCCTGTTCTCGTCGTATTCGATGCCGTAGGTGCCCCTGGATAACATCGGTGATTCCTAATGCTTGATCCTTAATTCCATCAGCATGTCGCGCACGGCCTGGCCGAGGCCGACGAGGATGGCGTGGCAGATGATGCTGTGGCCGATGTTGAGCGTGTCGAGCCCGGGGATGGCGAGGATGGGGCTGACGTTGGCGAGGGTGAGGCCGTGCCCGGCGTTGACGCGGAGCCCCAGCTCACGCGCACGGCGCGCGGCGGCGATGAGGCGCTCGAGCTCCTGCGCGCGCGCGGTGCCGGACTATTCGGCGTAGGCGCCGGTGTGCAATTCGACGGTAGGGGCCCCGATGGCGGCGGCGGCCTCGACTTGCCGCAGGTCGGGGGCGATGAACAGACTCACGGTGATCCCGGCATCGCGCAGGCGCGCGGCGGCAGGGGCCAAGGCATCGTACTGTCCCGCCGCGTCGAGGCCCCCCTCGGTGGTCAGCTCCTCGCGGCGTTCGGGGACCATGCAGACCTCGTCGGGCTTCACGTCGAGTGCGACGGCGATGATGCCCGGGGTGTTGGCGAGCTCGAGATTCAGGCGCGTGGTGATGGTCTTGCGCAGGGCATAGACATCCGCGTCCTGGATGTGGCGGCGGTCCTCGCGCAGGTGGACGGTGATGCCGTGCGCGCCGGCCCGCTCGCAACATGCGGCGGCCTCGGTCAGGCTCGGGTACGGTGTCCGCCGCACCTGCCGGAGGGTTGCCACGTGGTCAATGTTGACGCCCAGACGTACCATGCGATTCCTCCTCTGCTACGCCAGCTGGCTCAAAAAACGGATGTCGCTCTCGTACAGCCAGCGGATGTCCGGGATGCCGTACTTGATCATGGCGACGCGCTCCACGCCGAAGCCGAACGCGAAACCGTTGACCTTCGACGGGTCATAGGCATCATCGCCGCGCGCGCGGTTGACGTGCTCGTAAACGCGCGGGTCAACGATCCCCGCCCCGGCAATCTCAATCCACCCGCTCATCTTGCAGACGCGGCAGCCCTTGCCGCCGCAGACGTGGCATGAGAAGTCCACCTCCACGCTCGGCTCGGTGAACGGGAAGAAGTGCGGGCGGAAACGCACACCCGCGTCCGGCCCCATCATCGCTTTCGCGAAATGCGCGAGCGTTGATTTCAGATCCGCGAGCGAGACGGGTTTCGTGTCAACGTAGAGGCCTTCGACCTGGTGGAAGTTCGCGCTGTGCGTCGCGTCGGTCGTGTCGCGCCGGTAGGTGCGGCCGGGGGTGATGATACGGACGGGGGGCCGGTGTTGTGTCATCATGCGGATTTGGACGGGGGAGGTCTGCGTACGCAGCAGCAGGTCATCCGTCAGCCAGAAGGTGTCCGACGCGTCCATGGAGGGATGGTGCGCGGGCGTGTTCAGCGCCGTGAAATTATTGAAGCGCGTCTCGATGTCCGGCCCATCCGCGACGGTGAAGCCCAGGCGCGCGAAAATCGCCGCCGTCTCCTCAATCACGCGCGAGACGGGGTGCATCTTCCCGAGACTTTGCCAACGCCCCGGCAGCGTGTGGTCAAACGCGGGGGTGTCCACCGGCGCGGCAGCCGCGAACGCCTGTTGCTGTTCCGCGAGTGCGGTCTCGAGTGCCGTGCGCCACGCTTGCACGCGTTTGCCGAACTCGGGGCGTTCCGCCGGGGGCACATCCTTCATCTGTTTGACAATCGCCGGGATCAGCCCGTTGCGCCCGAGGTAGCGCACGCGTACCTGCTCCAGCGCCGCCGCATCCGCCGCCGCCGCGACTTCCCCGGCCGACCGTTCATGTAAAGCATCTAATTCTGCGAGCGTCATAAATCATCACTTCCCATCGAAAAGAAAACACATAGTATAGCGTCTTTCACCATGTCTTTTCAACTATTGATTTGAGCAATAGGGCAAAAAGCCCTCATGCACGTGAGAGGGGATCTAAGGGACCTAGGAGACCTAGGGGACGCAGGGGGGGGAATGTTGTTCTTTCGTCCCCTTCGTCTCCTTCGTCCCCTAGGTCGCCTCGCGGCAGAGTAGGGGGGGGATGCCGTCAAAACCGCTGCCCATCGACTTTGAGGCGAGCGGCGAGCTTGGCGTAGTCAATGTCCTGTACGGCGCGGTTGTCCTCAATGGCGTGGGCGGCGGCGGTCGCGGCGCTCTGCGCCAGGATCATGAACACGGGCTCCATGCGGATGGACCCGAACGCGATGTGCGAGCTTGACACGCAGACCGGGACGAGCAGGTTCTCGCACTCCGTTTTCGTGGGGGTGATGGCGCCGTAGGCGATACGGTAGGGGCCTTTCCCCGGGCTGACCTGGACATCCCCCTCGTTCTGGACCATACCCTCGGGCGTGATGTAGCGCTGGACGTTGTGGGAGTCGAGGTTGTAGGAACCCATGCCGACGGGCAGCGGCGCCTCGCGTTGGTTGCGCACATCGTGCTCGGTCATGACATACGGGCCGATCATGCGGCGTGCCTCGCGGACGTAAATCTGGTGCGGCCAGCCGCCGTTGTCCGTGAACTCGTCCTTCGCCAGCCCCCATTGCGCCAGCTCCTTGCGGATGTATTCGGGCATCCGCTCGTCGGTCGAGGCGAAGTAGAGGAGCCCCCGCTGGTAATCCTCGTGCGCCTTGATGATGGCCTTGCGCCGCGCATACGTCGCCTCGGGGTAGTCGTAATTTGCGCCGATGAAGTCGGTGCTGAAGGCGCCGTGGTTGTTGGTGTCGGTCTTGAGGTTCGGGATGGTGTCGAACTTGTTGAAGAAGTCCTTGCGGCCCGACTGGACCATCTCGCGCACGAGCAGCTCGTAGTCGAGCGGGTTGTAGTTGCCGGGCTTGACGAACGGGATTCGGTTCTGCGGGTTTTTCGTCATGCACAGACGGAAGCAGTAGGCCTGTACCCGGCGGTCGCCCTCGCCCATGTTGCCGGAGTGCGCGGTCGAGACATTGGGCAGCACGCCGCTGGCAGGGTCGCCGGGGATGTTGTACGGCGAGACCTGGCTCTTGAACAAATGCCCCTTGGCCTGCCCGAACTGGACACCGTTGAGCGTTTCGCCGTAGGTGGCGTTCGCCTCGCGCCCGACGTGGTATTTCACCCCGGCGGCGGCCATGAGGTCCCCCTCGTAGGTCGCGTCAATGAACATCCTGCCCGTGAACGTCGAGCCGTCGAGCATGGCGATGCGCGTGATGCGGCCGTTGACTTTCGTCACGCCCGCCTTGCGGTCGAGCCACCTGTCGCGCAGGACGGTGACGTTGTATTCCTTGACCCAGTCCTCGAACACGCGCTCCGCCGCGCTCGGCTCGAAAACCCACTGCGTCTTGTCGGTGTCGTTGCGGGCCTTGGTGCCTTGCCCTTGGAGTTTCGCGAACGCCTCCTGCGTCTGCCACGTCCACGCCGCGGCATCGCTGTAGTGAAGGTAGAGGCGCTCGTAAAACGCACGCGCCAGCC
>WRML01000129.1 GCA_009777165.1 Kiritimatiellota bacterium | reverse complement strand
TCAGCCTTGTGGCTTGCGAGGAGACCTAGGGGACACAAGGGACCTAGGGGACGAGGGCATTCCCCCCCTGCGTCCCATAGGTCCCTTAGGTCTCCTCTCGCGTGCGCAAGGCTTTCAGCCTTTTGTGTGAACACGCCCTAGAACATTTAAAGAACTTGTGTGTCCGTTGGACAGGAGTGCGGGTTTTCCAACCCACCCTATTCTATTGAGCGGACAGGAATGTCCACACTCCGTTTTGCGGATACACCATTTCTTTAAATGCTATAAAAGCGAATTGTTATTTTACGTTCGGCGGCGCAAACGGCGTATGGATATTATTTTTGTGGACGTTCGGGTATCCGATGCCCTATGATATCAGCAATGGATTTACGCCGTTCAAGATATGTGCCGCCGTTGTTGGGGTGCTGTGTTGTTTTTGTTGTGTGCGGGTGCTTGCGTCTGTGCCCGAGCACAATCATTCTTCCCGTGTTCTGCCGCATCCCCGCCGAGATCGCGTCGCGCTACTACAACGCCGGGCTTCAGACGCCGGAGCTGGTTTTTTCCGCGCACGGCCTGTTCTTCACGGTCGCGCGGTCGTGTGCCGCGACGGATTTCTTCTCGCTGGTGACGGGGCTGCTGACGTACCTGTGCATCCGCAAACGCTCCGCCGTGCTTGCCCTCGCCATCCCCCCCCTCGCATGGGTCATCACGATTACCGCCAACACGGTACGCCTGATCCTCCTTGTCCCCGCCACGGCGTTCATGCACCGCTATCTCCCGGAGAAGGCATTTGCCGCCTGCCACCAGGCGGTCGGGACACTTGTCTTCCTGACGGCGTTCATCCTGCTGTGGGAGGGGGTTCGTTATATCAATCGAGGCGAGCCGACGCAACTCGATTCGAATCGGTAATTTTTTTTCGCCTCGACTCGAATCGAAAAATCCATTACGTTCTTTTTTATGAAAACACCAGAAAGTGATCGAGCCGAATCGAAAAACCATGACGACCTCCGCGCCGTCTTTGCCAACCCGTGGGTTTGGCTTGTCACGCATGGCGTGTTCCCGTTGCTCGCCCTGAGCTCCGCCGCGTATTGCGCATGGCTGCTGTGGGGTGACTTGGGTGCGGAGGGGCGAACCCTCTTCGTCGTCGCGATCGCCGTCCCTGCTGTCATGGCGGCGTTGTCCATCGGCGTCACGTTCCTGTACCGCCGCCGGCCGATTCCGCTGTGGATGTCCATCTTCGGCGCGGTCGTGGGTATCGCCTACCTTTTCGGGTATTTCTCTTGTAAGTCCATGTTGATTCCGGCGGGTACGCCGTCTTGGATGGTTTCTCCCAGCTACACCTTACTGGTCTTCGCGGGTATGATGCCGTTGATCCTCACGGACATCTGGCGCATCGCGACCATGCCGCTGCCCCTGTCGCCGACGAAAGACAAGGTGATCTCGATTGCCTCCACGGTTGGCGTTCCTGTTCTGTCGTTCATATTCCTGCAAACATTCATTGTGACCTCCGCTTTCGGTAATGCGAAGTTCATTATCTATCCTCTTGCAATACTGCTCTTGGTGAGCGGTCCGATTCTCTTTTTCTTTGCGTTCTTCCGTTCCATGATGTGGATCCGCCTGTGGTTCAAGTCGCGCAACGCCAAACACTCTGCCTGGAGCGCAATAATCGTGACATCGCTCGTCGCCCTTGTCCTGCCCCTAGCAGGGTTGTGGCTCAACAGCGCCATCCCGTTCCCCGCCGATTTCCAAACCCCGTGGGTCTATGCGCTGACCGTGGTCAACGCCGCCATCCTCCTGTTGGGGGTACGGGGCGGAAGCCCCACGCTCCCAATCTTCCTTCTGCGCTGGCTGACGTTCCCGTTCACGCTGTACTTCTTCCTCGTCTTCCTGCCGTTCTTCCCGTTGTCCATCCTCGCCATGATCGCCGTCGGGCTGGGATTCCTCATCCTCGCGCCCGTCCTCCTGTTCTGGCACCACGTCACAATCTTGGCGCACGACTGGCGAAACGTCGCCCTGCCGCGACTCCAAAAACTCCTCCTCGCGCTCCTTGCCGTCGCCGTCATCCCGGGCGTAATCTTCACGAACGCCTATCTCGACCGCGTCGCCTTCCACAAGCTGCTCGACTACGCCTTCTCGCCTGACATCACGCAAGACGCCACGCTCCCGACCTCGCCCGCACGCATCCGCCGCATCCTCGAAAAGGCGGATGCCTTCAAAAATTCAAACGAGACCCCCATCCTCTCCGCCATCTACACGCAGATCGTCTTCGACGGACTCGTCCTTCCCGACGAACGCTTCAACTTCATGTGGGACTGCTACGTCGGCGAGGAACGCAAAAACGAAACGGAAGGTTCGCGGCGCAACGAATTCGGCAGCCTCTTCTCCCGCAATGACGCGCGGGGACGCGCCATATCGAACCGTTGGCGCGTCTCTCCACCACGCAACGCCGTCCTCGAATCGGGCGAGGTGCAGGTCGCCGTCTCCACGAACGGCTACGAGCAGACCGTCACGCTCCGCCTTCATCTCACGGCGACCGACAGCCAACAGCAGGAATTTTACGCGCCCGTCACGCTCCCCGCCGCCACGTGGGTCACGGGGATGCGGCTCAAGATAGACGGCGAATGGGCGGACGCGTCAATCATCGAACGCCGCGCCGCCGAATGGGTTTACAAGCAGATTACGGTTGTGCAACGCAAAGACCCCGCCATCCTCACTCTCGACACCCCTGAGCGCGGACTGCTCCGCGTCTTCCCCGTCTCCTCCGACCTCCCCCGCGATTTGGAAATCACGTTCCTGCAGCCTGCGGGGATGTACGGAGAAATCGAAATAGGCAATAAGATTTTTGATTTTAAAGGTCAATATGACTTGTTGAAAGACCCTATTTGTGCAGGAGATACAGTTTTTTCAATAGGGCTCTCGTCTTCAACGTCTGCGCAATCAGGTCTAACAACTCATTGGAGCGGCATTGATGAGGATGGTAAGAGGACAGGCGGAACAATATACCATGTGTCATTCCCGAGCCCAGAACTAATCGTTATTGATTCTTCTGTAAAGGGCATACCCTTTGAAAAAATGCAAGAAATGCTTCGTGGGGTTCATATTATGGAGCCTTGGACCAATATTGTTCTTTCCGTCAACGCGGAAACGAAGACGACCCTTCTCTTTTCGGAAATGTATTCATACCCCGCTGTTCAAGCAAGCGCATTGCTTCCAAATCAATTTGGTCTTGATGCTGTTCGAGCCCTTCGACAAATTGACTACTACATCCGCAACACGGGGGTTGACCGACCTGCACCTGTTTTATTTATTGGCGATCAATGGGAAACATCCCTTTTGAAATATCCCCCACAGGATTATATGACCCGTTATTATGGCTATATCCTTAAGTCGGACGGTACGATTATCAAACCAGACGACGATGCGCTGATGACCTCACAAACAGATGAGTCCTCCAGCAGAAATCGGAAAGATACGATTTATCGTACATATCCCCCAGGGTCGTTAGAAGGAGAAGGACTTCTTATGGGTCGTGAATCGTTTACCAGACTCTACCCCGAATCCTGTACCCCGACCTACCCCGACGATCTCCTCTGGACGCAGGGGGCGCAACTGTGGAAACTCCAGCAGGACTGCTACGACCACGGGACGCTCAACCAAAATTTCCGCCAGATACTTTCGGAGTCATCCCGCCTGGGGATTCTCGTGCCGCAGACCGCGTACATCGTGGTCGAGACCGAGGCACAGCGCAAGATGCTGGCGGTCAAGCAAGCCGAAGCCGCGAACGCGCACCAAGCCCTCGACTTCGACTACGACAGCACCAAGACCGATGCGCCGTCGCTGCTCATCTTGGCAATCGCGGTTTTGCTGGCGTTTGCCTTGCGGGGATGGGGGTCAAGGCGTTTGCAAAAAAGATGAGGCTTTTTTTGTGCTTGTGTCTTTCGTATAGAAAATGCTACTGTAACTTCCGTTAAATCGTAAAGGAGTGTTGTATGAAAAAACTGATGGCGGTGTTGGGTGTCGCGCTGGCGTGTTCGGCGCAGGCGGTGCAGACGGCGGGGACGCTGCTGGTGGACCTGGCGGCGACGAATGTGGCGGCGGCCGTGGGTACGAAAATCCAGACGTGGCCGAACGCGGGCTCGCTGGGAGGGGCGTTCACGGCGGTCGCGGCGGGCGAGGGGCCGGAGTTCCGCACGTATGGCTCGGCGGATACCCCGGCGCTCTATTTCGCGGGGAACGTGAATTCCATCCTCGCGGGGATGCAGGTGGACACGGCCATCACCGGCACCAACTCGTGGACGCTGGAGACGTGGATCAATATCCCGGCGCCGACGGGGACGACGACGACGTTTTTCTCGTGGACGTACCGGGGCGGGGGCCCGGACCCGCTGGGGCTGAACGGGGGCAATAATTACGGGCCGAACAACCGCTTGTTCGAGGCGCGGTGGAACACGGACGCGGGCAACGCGATCGAGCATTACGGCGGCAACCTCACCTGGAACGGGCCAGTGCCGGCCGCGAACCAGTGGCACCACATCGTCATGACGCGCGACGCCGCGACGCGGATGGAGTACATCTACCTTGACGGGGTGCAGGTGCAGGGGGCCCTCATGCCGTCCGTTGACATCCTGCCGGACGGCATCTTCGTCGTGGGGGGGACGCAGAACGGCGGGCGCAACAACTGGGAGATGTTCGTGACGGGGTACATCGGGCAGATCCGCGTGCATACGGGCTTCATGCCGCTGGGCGACGCGGTGCTGAATTACGCTCAGGAGCGCGCCGCGTACGGGGCGCCCGGGTATTCCATCTGGGACAACGCGGCGACGACGGCGCAGCCGTGGGAGGATCCGATGAACTGGAGGATGGGGGATATCCCGGAAGCCAACAACCGCGTCATCATCAATAACGGCGGGGGCGCGAGCCTGACCACCCCCGTGGGGCTGGTGAAGTCGCTGACGCTGACGGAGGGGGCCCTGTCGCTCTCGGGCGCGGCGGCGCTGGAGGTGGCGGTCGCCTCGGCGGGGGTGCCGGTCGTCCTCGCGGGGGAGCCCGGCTCGAATTTCACGCTGGACATCCTGGAGGGCAGCCTGACCCTGCGTGACGCCAGCGCGGGGACGCACATGATCATCGGGAACGCGGCCGGGGCGACGGGCATCGTCAACGTCACGGGGGGGGCCCTGCCGGCGCAACTGGTGTCGGGCAGGAACATCCTCATGGCGGCCGTCCCGGACTCGGCGGCCTACCTGACGATCGGGGCCGACGGGTCGCTGACGCATACGGAGACGGACGGGTGGGTCGTCGTGGGGCACGGCGGCTACGGGAAGGTGACGGTCAACGGCGGCTCGATCAAGTACCAACGCGTGGGGCTGGTCCACCACGGGGGGACGGGTATCCTGGAGCTGAACGGCGGCGAGGTGATCATGCCGGGAGCGTTCGTCTTCTCGGACGGCACGGCGTTCACGGACTCGCAAGCCATCGCCTACCTCAACGGGGGGCTCCTCCAGATCGGGGAGCGTCTCGCCGTGAACAATCCGGCGGCGACGAACGTGGTCTATTTCAACGGGGGGACCGTCCGCTATGGTGGTGCCGCCAACCGGGGGGACTTCATGGCCGGGCTGAGCGGCGCGTACATTCAGGCGGGGGGGGCGGTCTTCGACATCCCCAACGTCAACGACACGTGGGTCGGGATCAATCAGGCGTTCGAGCCTGACCCTGCGCTGGGGGGGGGCCCGGACGGGGGGCTCACCAAGCGGGGGGAGGGGCTGCTTATCCTCGGCGGGGCGAACACGTTCTCGGGCGACATCGCGGTCGAGGAGGGCTTCCTGTGGTTCAACCTCGACGCGCTCACGAACTGCACCGGCACCATCCGCATGGACTCGCCGGACGTGGGGGTCGGGCTGGAGACGGGGGGGCATGCGCAGGACCTCATTGACCGCATCGCGACGGACGCGGTGGGGCAGGTCATGCTCTTCCCCGAGAACGCGGGCGACTCGTTCGACTTCTCGAACCACCCGGGGCTGGCGCTCGGCGCCGCGCACCGCAACGTGACGTTCACGGGGACGCTCACCCCTTACTCCGCCGACCACTGCTACACCTTCACGCCGTATTCCAACGGGAGCATCACGTTCAACGAGACGATCGCCGACGGCGCGAGCGTCCTGCTCAACGGCATCGGCACCGGGACGCTCACGCTCGGCGGGAACAACACCTACACCAACGGCACGGTCATCAGCGGCGGCAAGCTCGTGATGGCCCACCCCAACGCCCTCGGCGCCGAGGGGGGCATCACCATCCGCAACGGGGGGGCCCTCAAGCTGCAGGCCGCGGGCATTGACACGGCGGCGCTCCTCGCGCGCGTCACCCCGGACTCGCGCGGCTACATCCTGCTCGGCACGGCATACGCGGACCTGGACCTCGACATGCGGGGCTACCCGGACCTGTACGTCGGGACGGACGAGACGACGCTGGCGTACAGCGGCACCATCACGCCGGACAACGACGTGTACCGTCTCGGCGGCGGCTACACGGGATTCCGTGGCTCCGGCAACCAGGGATTCGTGGTGACGAACCTGACGGACGGCGCCTCCACGGTGCGGCGCGTGGTGATTGACGGCACCGGCGTCGTCCACATCCGCGGCGCGAGCACCACCTACTCCGGCGGCCTGACCGTCACCAACGGCGGCGTGCTG
>WRML01000128.1 GCA_009777165.1 Kiritimatiellota bacterium | reverse complement strand
CCGCCGGCAACCCGCGGGCCGTCGCCCCCCCCCAGGGTGCAGTAGGCCGCCCCCCCCCCCCCCCCCCCGACGAAGCGCACGGCCTTGACGAAGTACGAGCGGAGACGGGTCATCAGGGGGGCCCCCTGCCTGAACGTGACCGCCAGGTACCCCTGCCCGGGGGGGACGGGGAGCGCATCCAGGGGGACCCACTCCGTGACGCGCCCGGCGAGCCCGAGGCGGTTCAGCGCGGCGCCGGCCATGAGGATCGCGTCGAAGTCGCCCGCGTCGAGCTGCGCGAGGCGGTCGGGGATGGCCCCCCTGACGGGCTTCATCACGGCGTTCGGGAAACGCTTGCGGCAATACGCCTCGCGGCGGACGCTGCTGATGCCGACGCGGATACGCGAGTTAGGAATGAGGAATGAGGAATGAGGAATTGATTCCGTCACGTCTCCCTGATTCCTAATTCCTAATTCCTCATTCCTCATTCCCTTGGGGAGTATCCATGCGTCGCGGGGGTCCTCGCGCCACGGAAGCCAGAACCAGTCGAGGCCCTCCGGCACGGGGTCGGGCAGATCCTTTGCGCTGTGGACGGCGAAGTCAACGCGCCCCTCGCGCACGGCGTCGTCCAGCTCGCGCGTGAAGAAATCGGCGGGACTGTCGCGCAGGTCGGTTTTCAAATCACGGTCGCCGACGGTGGTGAACGGCACGACCTCAAACGCGAGTTCAGGGAACAGCGCGGCGAGTTTGTCCAGCGCATCCTGCGTCTGGATGAGCGATAATTGACTGCCGCGCGTGCCGACTTTCAGAACATTTTTTTTCATAGCCATTCCTTTTTCTTCTCGCAGAGGCGCAGAGAGAATTACTTGTACGCATCCATCAAAAGAACCGCCCCCAGCATCACTAGGGGTCCGACATTAAGCACAAGCCCAACGATATAACACGCCTTGGGGGTTTCCCGTTTGATTGCGCCAATGACCCCGAATACCGTTCCAACAAGACACATCAAAGTTGCCGAAAAAGCAACACCGATAGAACCTGCAGGACACGACCCAGATCTACGCGCAATCTCTGGAGCCATGAATACACCAATCAGAAACACAACAAAACATACAATACTCAAGATTCCGAATTTTGCTTTCATCGCCATTCCTTTTCCTTCTCGCAGAGGCGCAGGGTTACTAAGCGTCTCATCATTGTTTGGACAAGACAGGCATGCAGTTAACGTTTCACAGAGTTGCACGGAGAACCACAGAGTTGCACAGAGGATGCAAAAATAAACTCTGTGTCCCTCTGTGCCTTCTCTGCGAAACTCTGTGTAACGTGTCCAGATTATTTCGAGACGGTTAATGTTTCCAATACCTGTTTTCATTCTTTTCTTCCTTGGCAGCCATACGGAAGGCGTAGATGCACGTAGCACTGCAATAGGCGACATAGAGCGCAGACAATATGCCAAACACTTTCCAAAACAAGGCAGGGTTAGTCCCTCTCCACAATCCGAGAACCGCAATCGGGAACAGTATCGCCGGCACAACCGTCCAACCCAAAAACTTCCATGCCTTGCTGTGGGCGAGATTGACCACAACACCTTTCCATTTCCGCTCGGGGTCTTTATAGAAGAAAATCCGCGAATCGTCTTTGACCATACGGCAGTCGCAGAATCCAAAACGCTGTCCCATTAAATAGCCTTTCCTTTCTTCAATCAAAAAAAACTCTGTGCCTCTGCGAGAAAAAAAATTATCACATCAAATGAATAGGAAATTCAATTTACCAAATCCCCATCCACTCCGCAAACGATTTTTTAGCCGCGATTTTTTAACCCTGTCGGGCTACGCAGAAAGAACAAACCCCCACCTCCGGATACGGAGGCACCCCCTTTCAAAAGGGGACTCCCCCCTGTGTCCCCTCGGCCTCCATTTTTTTTGTCACAGCCCCACGCCTGTCGCGCGCTACGCATTCGGTGTCGGCAGGTCAGAATACGTCGTCATTGCCCGTTCAACAGTTTGTGCTCAATGCTATCGAGCAGGGCTTGCCAGGAGGCTTCGATGATGTTGTCGGAAACGCCGACCGTGCCCCATTGCGCCTTGCCGTCGCTGGATTCGATCAACACGCGCGTCATGGCACGTGTGGCTTCCTCGGGGTCAAGGATGCGGACGCGGTAGTCGGTCAGCGTGATGTCGGTGATCGCGGGGTAGAACGGCGTTAGCACGGAACGTAGCGCGGCGTTGAGCGCGTCAACGGGGCCGTGTCCCTCGCCGGCAGTGAGCCTCGTCTCGTCCGCGACCTTGACTTTGACGGTCGCCTCGGAGATGCACGGCTCGTCGCGCCCGCGTTTCTCGACGATGACGCGGAAGCCCTCCAACTCGAAGAACGGCTTGTGCCGGTTGAGCATCTTCTGGAGCAGTATCTTGAACGAGCCGTCCGCCGATTCATACGAATACCCCTGGCGCTCGCGGTCTTTGAGCCCTTCGAGGATGGGGTGCACGTCTTTCTTGCTGATGGCGGAAACGTCAATGCCCAGCTCCTTGGCTTTCATCAGCACGTTCGATGCGCCGGACAATTCCGAGACCAGCACATGGCGTTCGTTGCCGACCTGCTCGGGCTGGATATGTTCAAACGTTTTCGCGTTCTTCTGGACCGCGTTGACGTGCATCCCCGCCTTGTGGCTGAACGCCGTGCGCCCCACATACGGCTGGCGCGGGTCCGCCCGCTGGTTGACGAGGTCGGCCGTCAGCGCGGACACGTCGCACAGCAGCGGCAGCTGCGTCGCGCCGACACCGCGCAACCCCATCTTGAGTTCAATCGCCGGGATGATGCTCACGAGGTTCGCGTTGCCCGTGCGCTCGCCGTAGCCGTTGATGGTGCCTTGCACATGACGCGCCCCGGCGCGGACAGCCTCCAGCGAGTTGGCGACCGCCAGCCCGCTGTCGTTATGCGTGTGGATACCGACCTGCGCATCGGGGAACGCTTGGCAGACGCTCCGCGTAATCTCGAAAATCTCGTGCGGCAGACAACCGCCGTTGGTGTCGCACAGCACGATCCCGGCGGCACCGGCGCGGAGCGCGGCATCGAGCGCCTTCAGCGCATAAGCACCGTCGTCCTTATAGCCGTCAAAGAAATGCTCGGCATCGAAGAACACGTTCCGTCCGGCCTCTTTCAGGTACCCGACCGTGTCGGCGATCATCTGCAGATTGTTCTCGCCTGTCGTGCGCAGCACGTCCGTGACGTGCAACAGCCACGACTTGCCGTAAATCGTGACCCACTCGGTCTTCGCCGCGAGTAGGCCAGCCAGTTGCGGATCGTCCTTCGCATCCATGTCCGCGCGGCGCGTACTGCCGAACGCCGTGATTTTCGCATGGGTGAGTTTCTCGTTGCGGATGTCCTCGAAGAAACACAGGTCACGCGGGTTCGACCCGGCGAAACCGCCCTCGATAAAGTCAACGCCGAAATCATCAAGCCGTTTCGCGAAACGGATTTTCCCGGTGTCCGAAAACGAGATGCCCTCGCCCTGCGCCCCGTCACGCAACGTCGTGTCGTAAATGAAGACTTTGGTCTTGCCTTGGCTCATAATGGATCCTTCCTTTTACACAAAGGAACGTAATAAAATAACAGGGAACGTGAGGCAATGCAAGGGAATGTTCGTTTGGCAAATGTTCGTTTAGCAGACGCTGCCGGTTGATGGCTATAGCGCATTCCTTTTTTCAATTGCTAATTGCTAGACATCCCTGTCATCATTGTGTCAGATATGCGATATTTCGTTGATTCCACTGGACAGGTAATACCATAGAGTTCGGATTACCATCCCAACCTTTTGAACCGGGCATAACGTAAGTCGTCAAACTCGAAGGAGTCCAGTCATAGACGTCAATCCCAACACATGGCGCATTACCCTCCATAAACACTTCGCACAAACCGATACACTCGGCGAAAGCCCAATCTCCGATAGACGTGACACTCGGCGGAATTGTCATGCTTGTCAAACGGTCACAAAAGTAAAACGCGTAATCCCCAATGGACGTAACACCCGATGAAATCGTTATACTCCTCAAACGCCAGCAAAAGGCGAATGCCCACCCCCCGATGGACATGACACCTTCGGGAATGATCACGTTCGCCAAATGGTCGCAATCGTAAAACGCGTAATCCCCAATAGCCACGACAGGATACCCTCCTAAAGAGGAAGGGATTGTCAGTGTCCCTACGGGGCTTGGTGAAATGGCATTTTGATAATCAACGCCTGTAGTGATTGTTACGCCACCGTTCACCACCTCGTAAGTATAAATATATCCGCCAACGGTTTCTGTGCGAATGCCTTGGAAGGATTGATATGCCCCCATGTCCACCTTTCCGTTTTGGATGCGCGGTTGCCCATCAAGGTCAAGTGTCCCGACAACAGAGGAAACATCCCCGGCTTTGAGACACGGCGAATTTGCCGACAACCTGAAATCCCCGTTTGCCGCATCCACGAAAAGCGGGTCTGCGTCAATGTTCCCACCGCCGTCGGATGTGCCTGTAGGCAATGGTGTCGTGCAGGAATAGCGAACAGCACAATTCGTCCAGTTGCCTCCAATGTTCCCCCAGACAACACTGTTGTTTACCGTGCAGCCATACGCCACAGCAATACCGCCGCCACCACGGATGATGATACAGGTGCCCTGTTGCTTAGAAAGGGCGAGACCACCGCCATTGTTAGGGGAGGAGCCTGCCTCATTCCCTGTCAGTGTGCAGTTGTTCAATGTACAGCCATACGCCCCGCCGCCGTTGGGAGCCTTGTTCCCTGTCAGGATGCAATTGTTCAGTATGGAACCATACGCTCCACCGCCTCTGCTCGCCGTCTTGTTCCCCGTCAGCACACAGGTATTCAGTGTGCCGCCATTTGCTCCGCCACCGTAGTTACCGGCAAAAACCGATCTGTTCGTCACCGTTCCGTTCGTCAATGTGAACCCCGTGAGGGTAGTGCCAGAATCGAGCGCTGCGCAACGGTTCGTGCCTCCGCCGTCAATGATTGTTGTTTCCGCGCCGTTGACACTCTTAATCGTGATTCCATTGGTTGCCACAACCGGCGCATACACACCGTTCGTGACGACGACCTCATCCCCTGCTCTATTGGCAAGGTCAATCGCCACTTGAATCGTCTGCTTCGCCGTTTCCCAGCTTGTCCCTGCGGCGGTGTCATTCCCATTAGGGCTGACGTAATATGTCATCGCTTGGGTGGTGAGCAGAAGTTCGTTCCCGTTGCATATCACCCTCCACTCGGGATCGAAACCGTCAAGTGCAGGTCTGCCAATGAAGCCGCCTTCCGCAGTGGCGATGATGTAGCTACTACCGGCGGGTGCGGCAGATTCCGGATTGGACGGCACGATTGTCAGCCCAGTCAAATCAACAGGCTCAGAGGAAAAGGTGATCAGGTCACAGACGGGGTCGTGTATCGTGACGCGGTATACAACGCCTGAGCCGATGATGACATTGCTGAGCGTGAGCTCGCCAATCGCGTTATCACCCGCTGGACTGATGACGACCTCGCTACCCAAGGTTCCGTTGACGATTGTTCCTTCCCCCGTGATGGGATTCCCCCCTAACTCATAACCGCCAAGGTCGAGGGTGCCATAGCTACCGATGATGATTTCGGAGTCGGGGTGGATGGCATCGGCACGTGCGAGCACGAGGGTCCCGGCCTCGACGACGGTGGGGCCGGTGTAGGTACAGGGGGCGTTGAGGATGAGGGTTCCGCCGCCTGTCTTGGTGAGGCCGCCCGAGATATTGGGGGCGATGACGACGGAGTAGGTGACGCCGGAGCCGCCGCCGCCGAGAAACTCGACGGTGGGGTTGGAGGTGTATCCCGTGCCGGGGCTGGTAATCTCGATGCTCGTGACTTTCCCGAATTCACGGTCAATGTTGGCGATGGCGGTTGCGCCGTTGCCGCCGCCGCCCGTGATGTGGACGTAGGGGGGGGCGATGTAGCCGGAGCCGCCGTTGGAGATGTTGATGGCGGAGACGCCGAGGCCCGTGGGTCGCTCGAGCGGGATGTCCACGGTACGGATCAGGCCCTCGGGGACTTCGATCCTTGCGCCGCCGGAGTAGACGTAGGCGTTGAAGTCGGAGTATGCCACACCCGCCAGCAGACCAACAACGATGAATAGAGATTTTTTCATGTTTTACTCCTCTTCTCTCAACAACTCTTTCTTGTTTCTCACACACATTTGGGTTTCAAAAACCTTTTGTGTTGTAAGTATACGGTATAGACTTTATCCATTTATCCTGATAAAGTCAATAGAGGAATTCGCCTTTGCAGACGCTGGAAGCGGAACGTGGGGGTGGATTGTTTTTGTGGTCAATTGACAAAGTAAGTGCGCCTTTGTCAGGGTAAGTGCGCCCCGGGGTGCGGTTAGTATGTCCGAAAACGTTGGCGGCATGGCATGGGCGGTGGATTTCGGCGGCGTTTTGGCGTTTTGGCGTCCGTATGCTGGCGAACAGGGACGCGGCGCGGCAACATCCCGTTTTTCGGACAAGGTAAGTACGCCCCGTGTTTTCGCGTCCGTGAAGCTCGGTGTCCCAGGCGGCTATCCGGGGAGCGGGGGCTTCAGGAGGATGTCGTTGGCGGGCGTCCTCGCGATGCCGAGCTTGCCGGGTATCTCCGCGCCATCGATGAAGGCGAAGAGGTCGAACGGGGCGTTGTCGTTGAGTGCCGGGCGTGTGTAGCTGTTG
>WRML01000127.1 GCA_009777165.1 Kiritimatiellota bacterium | reverse complement strand
TGGGCAATGACATTGACGACCTGATGGCGCTTGCGCTGATCCATACGCTGGAGACGCGCGGGCATTGTCGACTGATCGCAGTGACCTCGACGAAAGACCATCCGCTCTCCATCCCGTTCTGCGACGCGGCGAACACGTTCTACGGCAAGCGCGTCCCCCTCGGGGCGGTGCGCAACGGCGTGACAAAGGATCAGGGCAAATACCTCGGGCTGGTCAGTGAGACCGACGACGGTGCGCCGCGCTACCCGCACACGGTCAAGAGTGGCGAGGACGCGCCGGACGCGGTGAGCGTCTTGCGCAAGGTGCTGGCGGCGGAGGCGGAAGGTTCGGTGGTGATCGTGCAGGTCGGGTTCTCAACGAACTTGGCGCGACTGCTCGACTCGCCCGGGGATGACGTGTCACCCCTGAACGGGAAGGATCTGGTCAAGGCGAAGGTCAAGCTGCTGTCGGTGATGGCGGGGTATTTCAAGAAGGTTTCCGGCGACGAGAAACCGCACCGCGAGTACAACGTGGTGGAGGACATCCCCTCCGCGAAGAAGCTGGTGGAGACGTGTCCCGTGCCGATCGTGTTCAGCGGGTTTGAAATCGGACAAGCCATCGGGTATCCCTCCGAGAGCATCTTGCGCGACTACGATTATGTCCCGTACCACATCGTGAAGGAGGGGTACATCCGCTATGAGCCGCCGCCGCACAACCGCCCGACGTGGGACCTGACGAGCGTGCTGTACGCCGTTTTCCCTGACCGCGGCTATTTCGGCGTGTCCGAGCCGCACCGTGTGCAGGTCACGGACGAGGGTATCACGGCGTTCACGCCCGATCCGGACGGATTGCACCGTTTCCTGACCGTCACGCATGAGCAGGTCCTCCGCATCACGGAGGCGTTCGTGCATCTGTGTAGCCAACCGCCGAAAAAGGAATAGCCTTTTTCCCATCTTCCACATCTTGCGCAGGGTCATGCTCTTGCCCTACGCGAGTTTGGGAAAGGGGCTTCACTCGTGTGTGTTGGGAAGATGCCTTTTCCCTCAAAAACCTCACGCGCGTTTTGCTTGCTTCGCGACGAATAGCCCCAGCCCGAACAGGTAAGCAAGGCAGCCTAGTAACACATACACGAGACCACTGGGACCGATCGCTTTCTCAAGCGCAGCCATCAGCGGGATGAGAACACCGCCGCCCGCAATTGCCATCACCATCAGCCCTGCCGCCTCGTTCGTCTTGTCTGGCATGCGGTTCATCGCCTGACCAAAGACCATTCCGAAAATGTTGGAGACCCCAAGGCTTGCGATAGCGAAACAGGGCAAAATGAACGTCGTGCCTTTCACGAAGAGCAACGCCACCGTACCGGCAAACGCCAACAACGCGCTGATCGGAAAGCATTTGGCAGGGGAATATTTGGACAAGATGATTGCCCCCGAGAACGAGCCGATGGTCTTCGCCACGAAATAGACGGTAATCCCAATCGCGGCGCTGTCAGTGTCGAGCCCACAGGTTGCTTTCAGATACGGTTTAATCGCACAGTTGAACCCCACATCCACACCCACCACAAAAAAGATGCCGCTGAACATCGCCAGGATAAACGGATTGCCCAGAAGCGCGAGGCACCCGCCGAACGTCGTTGTCTGGGCGGTGGTCGCTTCACGTGTGACAGGGGTCATCAGCAGCCAGACTGCCGAGAGGAGCGTAATGCCCGTATAAATCGGGAACAGGAGTTTCCAGTTGCCGAGTTGCTTTGCCGCCAGCGCCGCCAAAACAGGACTGAGTGCCGCGCACAGCGCCTTCACGAACTGCCCGAACGACAGGCGGCTCGTCAACTGGTCTGCGCTTGTCACGTTACGCATCAGCGCGGGAAGCGCGGCTTGGATGATGGTGTTGCCGATACCCAGCAAGGCGAATGAGACGTAAATGGTGTGTTTGGTATACGCGGCATACGGAAGAATCATCGCGACGGCCGTGATGAACAGGCTGACCAGCACCGTGTTTTTCCGGCCGATTCGCGAGGTCATCACGCCTGCAGGAATGGACATCACAAAGAACCAGATGAAAATCATCATCGGCAGAAAACTGGCCTCGATCTTCGAAAGCCCCAAGTCTCCCGTCATGCGATCCTTAAAGTCGCCGATGAGATCTGCGAATCCCATCACGAAGAAGCCGAACAGAATCGGCAACAGCGCCAGCACACCCATCCCTGTCTTATTCTCTGTACTCATCGGAACTCCTGATTACTGAATGGTTAAAAACAGAGAGTACTGTATATCATCCCCCCCGCCGGATGCAAGCGCAAACAGAAGGATTTGTTTGCGTCCCGATGCGGTCCTCAGCGACTGGGCGGACACACGGGTCCGCCCCTACAACCGTCCCCGCGCGGGGGCGAGCCCCCGCGACGAAAAGCGGCGGCGAGCCGCCGCACTCCAAAGGTTGCGCCTTCTCGACACAGGCGCGAGGGCTTTCAGCCTTTCTGGTAGGGTGGTCGTCTATGGCATGGGGCGAGCCGCCGCACGCCAGAGGTTGCGCCTTCTCGACAACCACACTCCATAGTATAGACTATGGCAATAGGGCTGAAGATGGGGCACGGGATGCACCTAAAAGAGGCATCCTGATGGGATGCCATGATTTTTTTTGCGTTCTCTTCTACCGGAAGAAACATCCCTTGACGGGATGTTGTTTCGATACGTTTTTAAGTGATTTCGCATACAAGGCAAAATAAAGCAAAATAAGGGGTTGACTTTTGTGGGTGAAAACCGTATCGTTACGGTGACTATTGGATTAGGTCTAGTAGTGGATGATAATCAGGAATGAGGATAAAAACCATGAGGTGTTCAGAGCGTTTGTTCGAAGTGGTGGGTTTTGTGTTGTGCGGGGCGGGGGCGATTGCGCAGGAGTTGGCGGAGGTGCCGTCCGGTCGTCTGGACGTGGACGGGGGCGTGGAGCTGAGGGCCCGCTATGAGTGGATCAAAGATATGCCCGGTGCCTATGGGCAGATGCGAGCGAACGATGCGGACCGGCTGCGCCTGCGGGCGAAGGTGTGGGGGTCGGCGACGGTTGGCGATTACGGGATTTACGCGCGGATCTATGACGAGGTGCGCGAGTTCCACCGTCCCAGCAACCGCAACCAACATTTCCCGAGCTGGCTCATCATGGACAACCTCTACCTCGATATGAACAACCTGCTGTATGACCGCGTGGACCTGCGCGTCGGGCGGCAGGATCTGCTGTACGGGGCAGGGCGCGTCATCGCGAACGGGACGCCGGGGGAGACCGACCGTTTCGCGTTCAATGCGGTCAAGGCGTCCGTGAGGGTTACGGACAAGACGACGGCGGATGTCTTCGGCACGTACATGCCCTCGCGCGATGATTACCTCGCGGTCGGTAACCGCAACAGGGGGTATTACTCGACTTCCTATGGCGGCGCGTACGGGGGCCCCGAGAACAATGACGGCCTGACGGAGTGGGGCATGGGGACGTACTGGACGGTCAACGAGATCGAAGACTTCCCCATGGAGTATTACCTCCTGTACAAGGACGAGTCGCGCTGGTATCGGGACGGAACGGACAGGTCAACGCGCGTCCCGGGGCGCCAGTACGGAACGATCGGATTGCGCCTGATGCCGCAGTTCACGGGGAAGCTGGCGGGCGAGTTCGAGGCCGCGTACCAGTTCGGGCGCACGGACTCCGATCCAGGCCGCGGCATTGACGACCAGCTCATCAGCGCATCTATGTTGTACGCGGGCCTGACCTACACGGAGACGGATTGCCCGTGGAACCCCTATTTTAAGGCGGCGACGCTCTTCCTCTCGGGCGACGGCAAGAACGGTACGCATGACCGCGCGGGGGGTTCCGCCTCAACCGCCACCGGCTGGAATCCCGTCTACAGCCGCTACGTCTATCTCGGCGAAATCCCCGCGTCCATGTACTCGGGGTGCCGCTGGACAAACCTCATCTGGCCCTACGGCGAAATCGGCTTCAGCCCGTTCAGCGACCGCCACGCGTTCCGTGTGCAGACCGGCCCGATGTTCGCGCACCGGGACGACCGCGCGGGTGCGCCGGCTGGCGACGACAACCGCTATCGCGGCTGGTACACGCAGTTGTCCTACGACTACCTGATCATCAAGGAAGTCGTCAACCAGCGCGGGAGCCTGAAGGGGCGCATCCTGATCGAGGATATGGCCTACGGTGACTACTACTACGGCGACCACCCGAGCAACGGCTATTTCCTCCGAGTCCAGCTTGTCGCGACATTTTAGCGGAGCAATTCCCTGATTGGCACACCGGAGGGACTTGGTTGCGGTTGTGGTTTACGAAGGCGCCGATGATTCTACTTGCAATCGGCGGGGGATAAGGTGTAACGTGATGGTATGACTATTTGCGTTTCAGAGGGCGTGCCGGTTTCGGGCGCCTCATGTGAAAAGGGATTGTGTGAAAACAGACCTGCTGGACATCGCATGACCCCCTCCGACATCCCGGCCGTCAACCGTCTGCTGAAAAAAGCCTTCCATCATGTCAGGGCCCCCATCATGGAGCTTATCGCGGCCCAGACGCACGACCCGTTCCGCATCCTGCTCGGAACCATCCTCAGCGCGCGTACGAAGGACGCCTGCACCGCCGCCGCGTGTGGGCGGCTCTTCGAGAGGGTCACGACGCCCGATGGCCTGCGCACGATCGCGCAAACGGAGTTGGAGCGGCTCATCTACCCCGTCGGCTTCTACCGTGACAAGGCGCGTCACCTGAAAGCGTTGCCGGAGGTTCTCGACGAGAAGTTCGGGGGGGTCCTGCCGCAGACCGTCGAGGAGCTGTGCGAACTGCCGGGGGTCGGGCGGAAAACCGCGAACCTGGTCGTTGCCCTGGGGTTCGGCAAGCCCGCCATCTGCGTGGACGTCCATGTCCATCGCATCACCAACCGTCTCGGGCTGGTCAGCACGAAGACCCCCTACGACACCGAGATGGCGCTGCGCCGGCTACTCCCCCCCCGTTACTGGATCACATGGAATTCCTACCTCGTCTCCTTCGGTCAGACCCGTTGCACTCCCCGCAACCCGCGTTGCGACGGCTGCCCCATTGCTGGGTTTTGTGAAGCAGCAGCGGCTTCCAACCGTTGAACGTCGAGCGGAAGTGATTCGGCTCGAACACGGTATGTCACCCACAGCCGAATGGATTGCGTTTCGTTTTTTTTTATTCGCGCTCGGCGACGAGCGTGCGGGTGGAGGGGTGCGTCAACAGGCGGTTGTATTCCAATAGTGCGGGGTAGAGTTGCGCGGGAACCTCGCCAGCGGCGAGGTCGTGGCGGCGGATGAGCGTGATCTCGCGTCGCCCATCGGGGCGGGTGCGAGTATCAACCGTGAAATCAAACGTGCCGAGCCCGTTGGGCAGTTCCCATCTCTTCGGCTCGGGGAGGAGGGGGGTACGGGTGTACCCGGGGGGGAGCACGATGGTGACGCGCTGCTCGCCCGTGTCGTTGGAGCCGAAGAACAGCGGGTTCTTTCGGGTGTCCCCCCGCAGGGGGAACAGGCCCCCCCCGACGGGTATCAGCAGGGTCAGGGTCCCCCCCCCCGGTAGGGACGGCGGCTCGCGAGGACGCTCGCCCTCCAGGACGGCGTAGTCCGGGGCGGTGACGGTGTAGGTGCGGAGGGGGGGGTAGGCGTCCACGTCGGTCATCAGGTCGGAGGCGGCGACGGCGGATTTCGAGATGCCCGAGATAAGCTCGAGGTGGTGGCGGCGGCGGTCTTCGGGGAGCATCTCGGTGTACTGCTTGCGGAAGGGGCCCGCAGATGTCCCGCAGTACCAGTTGGTGACGGTGATGGAGGCGGTGCCGCGTTCGTCGAGGTCAATGACGGTGGCGTTGCGCGTGATGTTCTGGAGGGGGGGGGGGATCTGCAGGGTCTCGATTTTCCCGCCGCGCGGGAGCAGGGGGGCCCGGTGCATGGCGGAGACGCCGGGCTCGTCGTACTGGTCCCCCTCGTTGAGGTAGTACACCCCCCCCTTGATGCGGACGCGCACGAGGGGTTGCGAGAAGTACCCCCTCTGCGGGATCGTGCGCTGGGGACGCGAGTAGGCGGGGTAACCGGTCCTGTCGAGCGAGACAAAGACAAGTTCCGCGTCGATCCCCACGGCATCGAGCATTTCGGCCAGCAGCAGGGCGCGGTCGGCGGCGTGCCCGTATTGGTCGGCGAGGGTGCGGTCGGGGGGGGTGAGGGACGCGAGGGGGAGGTCGAGGAAGGAGGGGCCGGCGGGGCGGATGGTGCGCAGGACGTCGTCGCGGATGAGGCGCATTTTCGCGAGGGGGTCGGAGACGCCCTTGACGAGCTGCCGGGCGTGTTTACGCACGGCGCGGTTGGCGTCGGAGGCGTTGTCGAAGGCGCGGTTGAGCGTGCGCGAGAAGTCACGCCAGGTGCCGAAGGAGACGAAGACCGCGGGCTGGTGGAAGTGCCAGGGGGGGAGGAGCTCTTCGGTGCGCACGAGGGGGGGGGCGGCCATGTGCCATTGCCACGTCACGGACTCGCGGTTGGTGACGGCGGTGAAGGTGATGCCGTCGCCGTGGAAGGTCTCGGCGGAGGGGGGGGGGGTCTTGCGGGGGAAGGGGAGGCGGAAGGTCTCGTCGCGGACGGGCTCGGGGCCGCCGAATGATTTGGTGCGGGGGGAGAAGGGGGCCCCCGCCCGCGGGAAGCGCGGGGGGGCGGGGATCACGCTCCCGGCCCCCCC
>WRML01000126.1 GCA_009777165.1 Kiritimatiellota bacterium | reverse complement strand
GAGCAAGGGCCCGAACGTTTCGAGCAAGGGCCCGACCGTTTCGAGCGGGAGAGGCCTGGACGCTCTGAGAGGAGGGACTGGCGTGAGGGGGAGCGTCCGCCGCCGCGCAAGCGTTCGTATGACGACTCGCGGCATGAGGGCAGGTCTGCGCCGCCGAGGGATGATCGTCCGCCGCGCCGCCGTTACGATGATGAGCGCCCCCCCCGCTCGGACGATTACCCGAAACGGAGGTTTGACCAGAAGCCGCGTTTTGAACGGGACTGGCGCGAGGGGGAGCGCCCCCCGCGCAGACGCCATGCGGACGATTCGCGGCAGGCCCCCCCGTGGGAGGATCGCCCCCCGCGCCGCCGTTACGATGACGAGCGGCCCGCGCGCCCGGGCAACGATTTCAGGAAAGGGAAGCCGGGCAAAAAGCCGAGCTTCCGTGACGACCGTGGGGATGCGCGTAAGCCGCCGTCGGGCTCGCACCCGTTCGGGAAATTCTTTAAGCGGAAAAAAAGGGATTGAAATGAAAGCATTATGGTGTGTTTCGTTGGTGGGCGCGGCGTTGCCGCTGTTGGCGCAGGAGGCGGGGGTTGAGGCGGTGTCGGAGAACCCGAAGACGCTGCAGTGGAATGGGGGGGGGGATTTCCGCGTGCGGCAGGAAATCTATGACCGCCTGCCCGGCACGGTCGGGAATATCTCGAAGTACAACAATTATTTCCGGATGCGCGGGCGCCTGTTCGGCGAGGTCAAGAACGAGGACTTCACGCTGTACGCGCGCGTGGTGGACGAGTTCCGCGAGTACGTCCGCGACATGGGCCACCGCTACGGTAAGACGCCCGGCGAGCTGGTCCTCGACAACCTGTACCTGGACCTGAACAACACGCTCTGGGACCGCGTGGACTGGCGCATCGGGCGGCAGGACCTCGGGTACGGCAAGGGGCGCGTCATCTGGGAGGGGAACCCCATGGACGGATCGCGCTCGTTCGCCTCCGACGCCGTGCGGGCGACCGTGAAGTTCGACGACAAGAACACGCTGGACGTCTTCGGCCTCTACAACAGCGACAAGACCTTCAGCCTGGGCCGGGCGCAACCCTATGGCGGCGGCGACTACCTCCCGCTCAATTGCCTCGAGCCGTGGGCCGAGGGGCTGGCCGAGTGGGGCGGGGGGCTCTACTTCAAGTCGAAGCAATGGGACGCGCTCCCGTTCGAGCTGTATTACATCTATGCGAACAAGTCCACGTACCACTTGCTCAACGGGACGAAGATGCAGGGGCGGCAGCTCAGTACCTGGGGCCTGCGCGCCATGCCGCAGATCACGGACACGCTCTCGGCGGAGATCGAGGCCGCCACGCAGTACGGCGAGAAGGACAGCGGGGCGGTCGTCGGCGGCCAGATGGGTTACGCCGGGCTGACCTACAAGATGCCGCTGGAGTCCACGTTCCAGCCCTACTCGACGCTCTCCGTGCTGTACATGTCCGGCGACCGCAACCGGGGGACCGGGCGGATGGGCGATACCGAGAGCGACCGCGCGTGGGACCCCCTCTGGGCGCGCTACACGTTCTTCGAAAGCGAGATGTACGTGTACCGCGGGATTTACGGCGTGGGCTACTGGTCGAACCTGATTTACCCAAGCCTGACGCTGGGGTGCAAGTTCGAGACCAGCCAGGGCAGGCACGAGATCTTCACGCAGGGCGGGCCCATGTTCGCGGCCGTGAGGGACGTCGTGCCGACGGCCCCCTCCTCGACGATGGGCGGGGGGGACGGCAGCCTCTACGGGTGGTTCTGGCGCGCGCGCTACGACTTCCCGCTCCTCACGGGACTCATCAAGGGGGACGACAAGAAACACGGCAAGCTCTTCGGGCATATCACCGCCGAAATCCTTGAGCCCGGCGACTACTGCACCTCCTCCAAGACCGCCTATTTCCTCCGTTGGGAAGTCAGCATCGCCTTCTAGAACGTCGCAACATCTAAAAGCTCACACTATCGTTGGGTACAGCCTTTTGAGTTTCCTCCGCGCGTCGTCGGCCGAGAACTGCCAATCTACCCCTTTCTGCGATGCGTTGTACCGCACATACCAGGCGGCAAGTTCCGTGTTAAGCGCCCCGACGCTCGGGATGCGCTTCGAGCCAAGGCATTGGATGGCCAGCGCGGACAACTCCGTTCGTTTCCAGTTTCGACTGCCGTCGGCGGCCATCAACTGCCATCGAAAACGGCCTCCGGACGTGTCGAGCGCGAGTATGATCTTTGCGCGGTTGACCAGCCGGGTGTTGCGCACGCTTGTCTTGGCGAACCGCTCCAGCTCGTTGTGTTCGTCTGTCACCAGACATATATAGTCAAATCACATTAAAAGCGTACCGCGACAACATCCCTAACGGGATGTTGTCGCGGTACGCTTTTAAAGTGAATTCACTATAATGGAATGGTTCGTGACGCCTTTGCGTGTTGACATTTCCAGCGGGACTTCATACCTTATTCCTCCATGAAGCAAACCATCAATCTGAATGTCGCCGACCGTAACTTCAAGTATTACATCTTCGACTGGGATGACAACATCCTGCGTATGCCCACGCACATCCACCTCGAGCGCCGCCTCCGCGACGGCACATGGGTCGAACACCGCGTGTCCACTTCCGCCTTCGCTGTCGTGCGCAACGACACCGAGAACTACCGTCCCCCCCACGGCGACTGGGCAAAGGCGTTCGTCGAGTTCCGCGACTTCGGCCCTGGCGACGAGAGCCAGTTCCTCACAGACGCGCGCGCCGCCATTGACCAGGTCCTCTGCGGCAACCAGCCCCCCCCCCCCAGTTTCAACACCTTCCGCAAGACCCTTGCCGAGGGGCGCATCTTCGCCATCGTCACCGCCCGCGGCCACAGCAGCGAGACCCTCCGGCGCGGCGTCGAGCTTTTCATCGCGCGCGTCCTCTCCCCCGATGAGAAACGCGCCATGCTCGCCAACCTGCGTGGCTACACCGTCACGTACGAGGGCGAGGCCGCCGACGCCGCCAAGACCGACGCGCAGACGCTCGACTACTATCTCTCCCTCAACAAATACCACGCCGTCACCTCCCCCCAGTTCGAGCGGCTCGCGGAGGGGAAGCTGCTTCGCCCCGGCCAATCCGAGGAGCGCAAGCAATTCGCCATCCGCGACTTCATCGAACACCTCTTCGGCATCATCGAACGCACCGGGGCGCGCAAGCCCATCAGCGTCGGCTTCTCCGACGACGACCCCGCCAACGTCCGTGCCGTGCAAGATTACATCCGCGACGAGCTCGCCCAACGCTTCCCCTCCGTCCGCTTCGTCATTTACGACACCTCTGACCCCTCCCTCCCCTTCGGGCGGAAAATCACCGTGTCGGGGCAGATGCTGCTGGACCTGTAGGCCTTGCTTTTCCGTTTTCGCGCGTAACGGAACGAAGGTCACATTGGTTTTTGATGCGCTCGCGCCGTTGTGTCCTTCGTGCCGTTGTGTGAGCCCTCTTCAGGTCATTGTCCCAGTGCCGCGACGAGCGCCGGCAACAGGCGCAGGGCGACCTGCTCATTGCCTTTTGAGTTCGGGTGGTCGGTCGCGTCCCAATAGGGGGGGAGGCGGTTGGGCTTCACGTCGATCTGCAGATTAGGGATGTAGGCGCAGCCGTACTTTTTGCTGACGGCCTGTTCCATCTTCGCGATCTCCGCCGCGAACTCGAAACGCACGAACGAGAACTCCACACACGTCTCTTCCCAGAACGGGCGGTCGCCGAAGCAACTGGCGATGACGACCTTCGCCTGTTGCGCCTTTGCGGCGGTCACCATCTCTTCCAGGTAGCCCCGCAGCTCGCTGACGGTCCGCAGGTCCCTCCAGAAATCATTCGCGCCCATCGCGATCAGGACGACCGCCGGGCGGTGGCTCAGCACGTCTTTCTGGAAACGGAGGCGCCCCTGCTCGAGCGTGTCACCGCCCACACCCGCGTTGACGACACGGACGTGCGGCAGTTGTTTCGCGAGCCAAACGGTGTACTGCCCCCCCTTGCCGCCGCACGTGGTGAGGCTGTCCCCGAAGCAGACCAGCACGGGCCGCGTGTCGCGCACCCCGAACATGACAACCCCGCCGGCCACGACAAGCCCGGCCGCGAGACAACTTATCATTTTATGTTGAAAGGTCATTCCCGTTTCTCCTTGTAAAACGCTTATCATTATAAACCATCCCGCTGCAAACAGCAATGTGTTTTTTGGGGGTTCACGCCAATTAAAAAAAAAATGAAAAAAGGTGTTATCTGGTGTTGACATCGGTGCGGGTTTCCGATAATCTTATGTGTGTTTTCTTTTTCCGGGGCATGGGCTTCGGAAGGAGGGAACACAGCATTGGTAGGATTCGATGAACCCCCAAGACCGTTTCCCCGGTGGTCGATAACCCCGGAGAAAAGAAGGGCAAGGGTTTCTTTGCCCCCGTTAAAAGGGTCAACGCCAACGTAGCTCAGTCGGTAGAGCACTTCCTTGGTAAGGAAGAGGCCGGCAGTTCGATTCTGCTCGTTGGCTCCAGTCTGGCCGGTGTGTTAGTTTTGTCAACTCACAGGAGAAACCAAAATGGCGAAGGAACAGTTTGTTCGCGAGAAGCCGCACGTAAACGTCGGCACGATTGGCCATGTCGACCATGGCAAAACCACGCTGACCGCGGCGATCACGCACGTGCAGGCGTTGAAAGGCTTTAACTCGGCTATCAGTTACGACCAGGTGGCGAAGGCCTCCGAGTCCGCTGGCCGCCGTGACCCCACCAAGATTTTGACGATCGCAACCTCTCACGTGGAGTATGGCACGCCGAACCGCCATTACGCGCATGTGGATTGCCCGGGGCACGCGGACTACATCAAGAACATGATCACGGGTGCGGCGCAGATGGACGGCGCCATCCTCGTGGTGAGCGCGGCCGACGGGCCCATGCCCCAGACGCGCGAGCACATCCTGCTGGCGCGCCAGGTGGGCGTGCCGCGCATCGTCGTGTTCCTGAACAAGGTGGACCTCGCCGACGAGGACCTGCTCGAACTCATTGACATGGAGATCCGCGAGCTGCTGTCCAAGTACGAGTACCCGGGCGACGACACCCCGATCGTGCGCGGCTCGGCACTCCCGGCATCGAAGGTGACGAACGCGGACGACCCCGCCGCCAAGTGCATCGGGGACTTGATGGAGGCCCTCGACGCCTACATCCAGGAGCCGGTGCGCATCCTGGACCAGGCGTTCCTCATGCCGATCGAGGACGTCTTCTCAATCGAAGGCCGCGGCACGGTGGTGACCGGACGCGTCGAGCGCGGCATGGTGAAGGTCGGCGACGAAATCGAAATCATCGGCCTGCGCCCGACCGCGAAGACAACCTGCACCGGCGTCGAGATGTTCCGTAAGCTGCTGGACCAGGGACAGGCCGGCGACAACGTTGGCTGCCTGCTGCGCGGCACAAAGAAGGAAGATGTCGAGCGGGGCCAGGTCCTGGCGAAGCCGGGGTCCATCAAGCCTTGCACCGAGTTCACGGGCAACGTGTACGTCCTGAGCAAGGAAGAGGGTGGCCGCCACACGCCGTTCTTCAAGGGCTACCGCCCGCAGTTCTATATCCGCACGACGGACGTGACGGGTGACATCACACTGCCGGAAGGCGTGGAGATGGTGATGCCGGGCGACAACATCTCGATCAGCGTCAAGCTGATCCAGCCTGTCGCGCTGGAGGACAAGATGCGCTTCGCGATCCGCGAGGGCGGCCGCACGGTTGGTGCCGGGACCGTCGAGAAGGTCATCAAGTAACGAAACCGTTTCCTGTGAGCGTGCCCGCCCGGCATGCGCGAGCGTTGCCGAGCGGGCGCGGGTTCACGATGAGGTGAGATAGGTATGCCGAGGGATTTAGCAATTTTGGCTTGCACGGAGTGCAAGCGTAAGAACTATACGACGACGCGCAACAAGCGTACGCAGCCGAACCGCCTGGAGATCAAGAAGTATTGCCCGGCGGAACGGAAGCACACGCTGCACCGCGAGTCGAAGTAGATTCGTTTTAAGGCCAGTAGTTCAATGGCAGAGCAGCGGTCTCCAAAACCGCAGATGGGGGTTCGACTCCCTCCTGGCCTGCCAGCTTTACGGTAAAACTGAAAACCTTGCGCAAGGTAGGGGTAAGCGTCCCCGTAAGCCCGAAGCGCAGTCAGCCTTTCCTTTTTTTACATGTGTACGGAGACACTGGAAGGGCTCAAAAAAAGTGTTCCATTCTTACATCCCGTTAGGGATGTCTCTTTCGGTAGAAAAACCTCCTTCCCCCCATATCCGCAAGAAAAGGGGCCCCGTCGGTGCAGGTACGACCGATGGGGCACGGGATACGCCTAAAAGAGGCATCCCGATGGGATGCCATGATTTTTTTTTTGCGTCCCGATGCGGTCCTCTGGAGTGCGGCGGCTCGCCGCCGCTTTCATGCGTGGGGCTCGCCCCACGCATCGGCGACCGGGCGGACACACGGGTCCGCCCCTACGACCACCGTCCCCACGCGGGGGCGAGCCCCCGCGACGAAAAGCGGCGGCTATATGCGCCCCGACAGGGGAAACCCGCCGCACTCCAGAGGACACGCGGCAGTCCCCCGCACTCCAGAGGTTGCGCCTTCTCGGCATGTGCGCGAGGGCTTTCAGCCGTTGAGGTCAACACGCCCTGAACATTTTAAGTCAATGTGTAGCCGAAATCGGGCGAAGCACTCGAACGTTCCACTG
>WRML01000125.1 GCA_009777165.1 Kiritimatiellota bacterium | reverse complement strand
TGCTGGAGGGCCCCCAACCCCCCGGCAGGAATACCTGCCACCCCCTTTCAAAAGGGGGCTCAATGTCGTAGTCCCGTAGTCCTGTAGTCGTGTAGTCGGAAAGAAAGTTATGGGCAATTATGATCATGTGAATGCGGTGGTGTTGGGCGCGGGCCTGAGCGGCGAGTGGGCGGCGCGGCTGTTGCTCTCCAGGGGGGGGCGGGTGACGGTGCTGGATGAGAGAAAGGACGTTTTTGAATTTTCGGGGGCTGTCGAGTACTGTCGAGTGCCTTCGACTGCCATCGATTGCCATCGGGTGGTGCCGCACGACACTGCGTTTGACGTGTGTGTGGCGAGCCCGGGGTTTGCGCTGGATCACCCGTGGATTGTGGCGTGTGCGGAGAGGGGGGTCCCGGTGATTTCGGAACTGGAGCTGGGGGCGAGTTATTGGCGCGGGAAAATCCTGGCGGTCACGGGGAGCAAGGGGAAAAGCTCGCTGGTGAAATTTTGTTCGGACACGCTGTGCCTCGCGGGCGTTGCGGCAACGCCAGCCGGGAATTATGGCGTGCCGATGTGTCAGCTTGTGATGGAGAAGCCGGATGTGCAGTGGGCGGTGGTGGAGGTGAGCTCGTTCCAGATGGAGCATTCGCCGTCGTTCCATCCGCACATCGCGATCCTGCTGAATCTCCAGCCGGACCACCTGGACCGTCACGGGAGCTTTGAGGAGTACCGGCGGCTGAAGTTCGCGCTGTTCGCGAATATGGGCGCGGACGATTTCGCGCTGTTGCCGCAGGGGCTGGATGCGGAGGGGATGCTGCCGGAGGGGGTGCCGCGCGAAATGTTTTCGAGTGCCGTCGGATGCCATCGAATGCAAGCGGGCGCAGTCGGTTTTGAGGCGCAGGGCGTGTCCTTGGCGGGGACGTGGTTCGACAATGAGGTGCTGGCTCCGGCGGCGGCGGCAGGGGGGGCGGCGTTACGGCGCATCGGGCTGACGCCGGAACAGATACAGAAAGGGCTGGAGGCGTTTGCGCCGCTGCCGCACCGGATGCAGGAGATCGGCACGGACGCGCGGGGGGTGACGTGGGTGGATGACTCGAAGGCGACAAGCCTGTCGGCGCTGGCGGCGGCGTTGAAAATGGCGCGTAAACCGGTGCGCCTGATCGCGGGGGGGGTACTGAAAGAAAAAGATTTAAAATTCTTGACGAATTTGCTGGCAGAGACCACCAGGAAAGTGTATATTATGGGTCAATGTGCGGGGCAGATGGTTGATGCGTGGGCTTCAGCCGTTCCCTGCGAGATTTACGGAACGATCGAACGAGCCGTGTCTGCGGCGGCGCAGGACGCTCAACGTGATGAGATTGTCCT
Organism: Kiritimatiellota bacterium; assembly: GCA_009777165.1. Lineage (GTDB taxonomy): Bacteria > Verrucomicrobiota > Kiritimatiellia > RFP12 > UBA1067 > WRJS01. The sequence continues at coordinate 5,409 of WRML01000125.1, read as the reverse complement.
GCTGTCGCCGGGTACAGCGAGTTTCGATCAATTTAGCGGCTATCGGGAAAGGGGAGAGCGTTTCACAGAATTGGTCCGCGCGGTTGCGGGCCTGTGAGGGGTTTCTTTTCTGAGGCACGTAAGGGAGACAGAGGAAGATGAAACGTCGAGTGATACGGATCGCGACAGGCGCAAGTTTTGTCGTGGGGTGTTGCCTCATGCAGGGGTGTGTCAGGGATCGGGCAGAGGACGTCATGATGAGAAATGACCCGCCAATTCAGATTGGCGAGATTCCGGAGGACACGCCGAGCGTGTTTGCCGAGCAGGTGAAGCCGCCGCCGGTGATGAACCGGGTCGCGACGACGACGCCGTACGTTGTGAAGAAGGATGACACGGTCATCGGGATCGCGGTGCGTTACGGCTTGCGCTGGCAGGACGTGATTGCGGTGAACCCGGACATCAACCCGAACAGGCTCCAGATCGGGCAGGTGATTCAGCTGCCGGGTCTGGTCGACCTCTCGAAGACGGCCACGCCGCGTCCCGCGCTGCCGAAGATGGCCGCGCCGTCGCGCGCGGAAACGGTCTATGTCGTGAAGGGCGGCGACTCGATCTCGGAGATCGCGCTGAAGCACGGCGTGAAGGTCGAGGACATCCGCAAGGCGAACGACCTGAAGGATGTGAACAAGATTTCCATCGGGCAGAAGCTGACGATTCCCGGCGCGACGAAGTCGGTCGCGAACGTCGGGGCGGAACGGCCGATGCCGCCGAAGGGTACTGCGCCGGTTGCCAAGTCGGTGGAGGACCAAGAGAAGGTCACCGGTGCGGACCCTGTGCTCCCGGAGAAGGACGTGGAGAAGGACGTGGAGAAGGTCAAGGAGGATCCCGTTGACCTTGCGCCTGTCTCCAATTCCGCACTGGAGAAGCACACGGTCAAGGAAGGCGACGATTTGTATTCGATCGCGATCCGTTACGGTGTGAGCCCGAGCGATCTGCGGGCGCAGAATAAGCTGCCCTCCACGGAGGTGAGGCCGGGCATGGTGCTGGAGATTCCGGGCGGCGCACAGTAGCCTGCTCAACGGGGGCAGCCATGAAGAGGGCCTTGGGGAGCCTGTGGCGGGTGGCGGTCGCCCTTGTGGGTATAGGGGTGATCGCTGTCCTTGCCGTGGGGGTTGTTGCGATGGCAACGAGTTGCCGTAGCACACTGCACGGGTTGCGTTTCTTGAGCAACAAGCTTGGTTTGACGGAGGAAACTCCTCCGTCACCGCTGTCTGAAGCGGACGCGCCGGACACGCCACTCGCGGCCGCCGCAGGGCAGATGCGGACGCATACCGTGAAGGCCGGCGAGGATTTATATGTGGTCGCGATCCGGTGGGGCGTGAGCCCAGCTGACCTGAAGTGGCTCAACAACCTTCCCTCCACAGAACTGAAGGAGGGTATGGTGTTGAACATCCCGGATGGCGGAACGCTTCCGCCGCCAGCTGTGGCGAATGCGGAACCGCCGTCTGCGGAGCATACGCCGGACACGCCACTCGCGCCCGCCGCAGGGCAGATGCGGACGCATACCGTGAAGGCCGGCGAGGATTTGTATTCGGTCGCGATCCAGTGGGGCGTGAGCCCGAACGACCTGCTGAAACTGAACAACCTTCGCACGAGAGAAGACGTGCGGGAAGGGATGATCCTGAAGTTGCCCAGTGGTATACGGTAACAGGAAAAGAGGTGGGAAATAAAATGAGAAAGACGTTGATTACCTTGGTGTTGACGGTGGTTGCCCTTTTGGGTACCGGCATCATCGTGCTGGCGTCCGCCAGCTGCATACAGGGAAAGACCCCGTATTTTTTCTTTTTGAAACAGGTGAAGTCACTGGGTCTGGCAATCCTCGTTGGGTATGTTTGCAGTCGGTTCGACTACCACACCCTCTGGAAAAAATGGCTGGTCTGGAAGCAGTATCCGTGGGGGTCGATCGTGTTGTTCGTGGGCATCGCCGGCCTGATGGTGCTGACGCTTTGCCCGGGCATTGCGTATCTGCACAAGGGGAGCTACCGCTGGCTGTACTGGGGGGGGAAACAGGTGTTCCAGCCGGGTGAGTTCGCGAAACCGGCGATTGTGGTCGCGGTCGCCGTTTGGCTGGACCATGTCGACTGGCGGGTGAAGCAGTTTTGGCGCGGCGGGGCGGCCATTCCCTCCCTGCTGGTGGGTGTCTTTGCGCTCCTCTTGTTGCTAGAGAAGGACTTGGGCGCAATGATGGTGGTCTGTGTGCTGGGCGTGGCCCTCATGTTTATTGCCGGGACGCGCAAACGGCACTTGTTGGCGGTTGGTGGGTGCGGGGTGCTCGGCATTGCCGGGCTCTTGGCGACGGGCGCGATGAGCCAGATGAAAGAGAACCGGTGGGGCCGGATCCTGGCGTGGCTGGAAGGCAATGACACGGCATCGAGTGCGGGGTATCACCTGAAGCAATCCATCCTCGCGTTCCAGAGCGGTGGCCTGTGGGGGGTGAACCTCAACGAGAGCATCCAGAAACATGCGTACCTTCCGGAGGCGTACACGGATTTCATCTTCGCGATCGGCGGCGAGGAGTTGGGGTTCTTCTTCTCTGTCGGGGTGGTGATCGCTTACGCGATTGTGCTGGTGTGCGGGACGCTGATTGCCATCCATGCGCCTGACCGGCTGGGGCGCCTGCTGGCGTTCGGCATGACCCTGCTGCTGGTCTTTCAGGCCGCGTTCAACATCGGCGTCGTGACAGGCGCCCTGCCGACGAAAGGGTTGGCGCTCCCGTTCTTCAGTTTCGGCGGCTCGAATCTCGTGACCGCGCTGGTTGCCGTCGGCACACTCTTCAACGTCGGGGTACACATCGGCGTGCAGGACGAGCGGATGCACACGCAAGTGGTGCGCAACGCCATCAGTACGGTTTAACCGGTACGCCGCAGATGACACAGAGAGGAAAAAGCAAAAACAATCTGTGCGAGGGGGGGCAACACCATCCGCGTGTCCTGATGTACCATGCGTTTGGGGATGTCGTGCCGGACGGGATGAACCCGGCGTTGTGTGTCCGCCCGGAGGCGTTTGACTGGCAGGTGGCGTTGCTGAAGGGTAGGGGGTATGTGTTCGTGACGATGACGGAGCTTCTCGAACAGGCAGGCGTGGCCAAGTGCGTCGCGCTGACGTTCGACGACGGGTTCGCGGACAACGCTGAAATCGCAGTACCGATCCTCCACAAACACCAAGCGAAAGCGACCCTCTTCATCGCGCAGAAAAGCGATGTGGGCGCGGCGCGGATGTTGTCGGGCGAGCAACTCAACGCATTGGCGTCTGACCCGCTGATCGAGTTGGGCGCGCACACGCTCAACCATGCCAACCTCAGCCGTGTGGATGCTGTGACCGCAGAGCAAGAGATTGCCGGGAGCAAGGCGTATGTCGAGTCGTACACGAAACGGCCATGTGTTTCGTTCGCGTACCCGTATGGGCGTTTCACGGAGGAGACGGTCGCGCTGGTGAGGCGGCTCGGGTTCCGTTCGGCGGTGACCGTGAAGAAAGGGTTTGCGCCGTTGACCGATCCTTACCGCATCCGCCGTACAAACGTGCTGCGTTCATGCGGCGGGTTGCGGTTCAGGATCCTGTTGTGGTTCGGGAGGGACAGGCTATAATCTGCGTGTCGGTCTATATGGTTGCCTGTAACGAGGCGCGGCACATTCGCCGCGCGTTGGAGAGTGTCCGCGGTTTTGCGGAGGTGGTGCTGGTGGATTCGGGCAGCACGGACGCGACGTGTGAAATCGCGAAGACATTCCCGAACGTGAAATGCTTCCACCGCGAATGGCCAGGCTATGCGCAGCAAAAGCAATGGGCGCTGGAACACTGCACGCACGAGTGGGTGTTGAACATTGACGCGGATGAGGAGGTCACCCCGGAACTTGCGGATGCCATCGCCAAGGCCGTCGCGGAGAACAACACCGATGCGCTCCGTTTCCCGATTCCCGAAGTCTTTTTGAACAGGCTGTTCCCCAGCGAGATCCTGACGAAAATCCGTTGTTTCCGCCGCGCGAAGGGCAGGTACGACCTGACGAACCTGGTGCATGAACAAGTCGTGCTGGACGACGGCGCGGTCGTGGGGGTGACCCCTGCACCGTTGCGTCATTACGGGATGGTCTCGATGGCGACGGTCATCCGTAAGCAAAACGCGTATTCGACGCTGAAGGCGCACGAACGATTCGCGAAGGGGCGGCGGTGTTCGCTGTTCCGTTTGATGACGTTGTTCCCGGCCACATTTTTCAGGGGGTACATTTTGAAGGGCGGTTTCCGGAATGGCGTTCCGGGTTTCGTCAGCGCGGTCAACGCGGCGTATTATTCGTTCGCGAAAGAGGCGAAGTTGTATGAGTTGGGGTTGGAATCAGAAACGGAGGTTCAGTTGTGACCCCGAGTTCCACAGAGAAGGCACGGCGGCACACAGAGGACACGGACAAAACGGGGTTTCTCTGCGGATTCAAAAAACCGGGATGTGTCGTGTGATAACGGTGTAAGCGGTGTCTTAAAAAAAGAGAACGATGTCAATCACGTCCATCGAATTGCCCCCTGCCTGTACGAAAGAGCTTGAGCGTTTGGTCGAGTATCTTTCCGATGAGGACCTCGCCGAACTCGCGGTGATGGAACCGGCGTTGCAGGTCGGGAGTTTCCGTAAAAGCAAGCCTGCGATTTTGCGCACGCGTGTCCGGCAGATTGTCTGCGGGGGATCGGGAATCTCGCCGTTGCTGCGCCGTATGCTGGCGGATCGTTCGCAAGCGGCGGTACTGTTGCGCCTGTTGACGGTGGAGGTGATTGTGGCGAACCGTACCGCCCTCGCCGCGGTACTGGGACAACAGGCGTTCATTGTCGCGCTCTTGCTGGATGCGCGAGCGGATGTCCGTACGAAAGGGGAGGGATGGGTGGTCGCGTCGAATGAGCCGAAGACATCGTGCCAATCCGTGCCATGCGATGACACCGTCAATACGTGCCATTCGTTGTTGTCCCCTTGCCCCTTCGAAGAGGCGTTGTCACAGTTGCGTGATGTGTTCGCGCCGCTGACAGGAGTGTTGGGCGCATCCGCAACGCGAGAGACCCCGGCCACGCAAGGGCGATGGCGCGAGCAAAAGGAACAACTGGAGTTGCGCCTCCGCGAGATCAACGAGCAGAACCGCCGTCTCAAAGGCGTTGACGACCGCCTCGCGGGCGTCAAGCGACAGCTCACGGCGAGCGAGGAGCAGGTCGCGATAGCGAAGCGTCGCGCCGATGAAGCGGAACGCGCATTGCGCCAGAAGAATGCCGCTTACGAGGACGTGGCGGTCGAACTGGCGCGTGAGACCGCACGGCGCGAGGAGCGTCTCATCGCCGCAGTTGACCTTGCGCTTGCCAAGGAATTCCACGGATGGCTTGCGGATGCCCGCGCGGGTGAAGCGGTCGGCA
>WRML01000124.1 GCA_009777165.1 Kiritimatiellota bacterium | reverse complement strand
ATGCTGAGTTCACTCACGCCCAATCCGACAAGCAGCACGGCAAGCACGGGGTCGGATGCCATCTCGCCACAGAGGGAGACCGGAATCCCGCACGACCGCCCGGCGTGAACAATCAAGTCAATGAGGCTCAAAATCGCCGGGTGTGTGGGTTGGTACAGGTGGGCAACCGTTTCGTTGAGGCGGTCAACCGCAAGCGTGTATTGAATCAGGTCGTTACTGCCGATGGAGAAGAAATCGGCTTCCTTGCCGAGCACGCCGGCGATGTGCGCGGCGGCAGGGACTTCAATCATCACGCCGCGTTGAATCGCTGGATCAAACGCGACACCCTCCGTACGAAGCTGCTCCATGCACAACGTCAGCTCGTGGTTGGCAGCGCGGAGTTCCTCGAGTGTGGAAATCATCGGGTACATGACGGCGATGCTTTCGTGTGCGCTGGCGCGGAGTATCGCGCGAAGCTGGCGGCGGAAAACGCTGGGCGCGTTGAGCAGGAAGCGGATGGAACGGTTGCCTAAAAATGGGTTCGCCTCTTTGGCAGGGGTGCCCAGGACGATTTTGTCGCCGCCTAAGTCCCATGTGCGGATGATGACGGGTCGGGCGGTTTCGCCGAACGCGTTGCGGCGGTTTCGCCGAACGCGCCCGACCTTCAGGTAGGCCTCGTATTGCTCGTTTTCGGTCGGTTCGCGGTTCAGCGAGAGCCATTGGTATTCCGAGCGGAAAAGACCGATGCCTTCGGCGTTGACGGCGGTGAGTTGTTCGGTGGAGGTGCTGTAGTCAACGTTCGCCAGCAACGGGACGGGGTGTCCATCGCGTGTGGCGCCCGGGTGTTGGTTGAACCGATCGAGCCTCTGGATGCTGACGTGTTCCTGCTCGCGCATCTTGCCGAATGCCTGCTGCTGGTGACGGTCGGGGTTGATGATGACCACACCGCTCGAGCCGTCGAGCAAGATGGAGTCGCCAGTCTGGGTATGCTCGGAGAGTTTCCCGAGTCCGACAACCGCAGGGATCCCGAGCACGCGTGCGAGGAGCGAGGCGTGCGAAGTGACGCTGCCGTGGTCGGACGCAATGCCGAGAATCAACTGCTTGGGAAGCGAGAGGGTCTCAGAGGGGAGCAGCTCGTCGGCGACAAGGATGCACGGGTGCTTGATGGCCGTCTGGTGCGGTTCGGCGGAATTCCCTTGCAGGTTGCGCAGGATGCGCTTGACGATGTCGTCAACGTCCTTGAACCGTTCGCGCAGATAGGCGTTGTCCATCGAGGCGAAGGCGGAGGCGGTTTTTCGCGCGGTCTCGTTGACTGCCCATTCCGCCGTGTGCCGCTTGGCGGTGATTTCCTTTTTACAGGAGTCGCGGAAAAACGGGTCGTCAATCATCATCAGGTGACCGTCCATGATTGCGGCAGTGGTGTCGCCCACCTGCTGTTGGAGTTCGGTCATCAGCGCAGTAATCTGCAGTTTGGTCGCGGCGAACGCATCCTCCAGGCGTCTGACCTCGGCAGCGACGCGCGCGTACGGGATCCGCTGGTCTGAGACGGCGCCGTAACCTGCGGATCGGATGAGGAACACCTTTCCGGACGCGAGCCCACGCGAAATGGGAATGCCGGTAAACACACGCCCCCCCCCTGGAGGGAACCGGTGAACATTGTCGTGGCTACTGTTCATCCGGAATGTCGAACTTGCGTTTGACCAGCGCCTCGAGTTCATTTAAGACATCGCGCGCCTGGACCCCGGTCGCCGTCACGCGGAGCACGGTCCCGCAGACCGCCTCGAGCGTCATGAGCGCCATGATGCTTTTGCCCGACACGATGGTGCCCTCCTTCTCGACCTCAACATCGGCGTTGTAGCGTGACGCCACCTTCGCGAAAAGACCTGCCGGCCGGACGTGCATCCCATATTTGTTCAGAAGAACAAAATCCCGCGTTTCTTTTACCTTTTCAGTTTGCCCCATATCCCTTTCCTCCTTCTACATGATGCGCTTTCACCCGCGAGTCTAAATCATCTGCCGCCGAATAACCTGACGCACGCAACACATACTCCTGTGCGGCGGTTTCCACCAGATTCACCAATTCACGCCCCAAGGCGACCGGCAACAACAGGTGCTTGACGCTGACACCCAGAAACTCGCACGCCAAGCCCGTGCCGATGCGGTCGAGCTCGTCGAAATCCTCCTGCCGTTTCAACGTGACGACCAGGTCGAGCTGCTTTTCGCCGCGTACCGCGCCGATGCCGAACGTCCGCCACACGTTGATGAACCCGATGCCACGGATCTCCATGAAACCGCGCGTCTGCTCCTTTGCGGACGCCATCAGCGTGTCGCTGCTCGTGCGGCGGATGTGCGTGAGGTCATCCGCCACCAGCGCGTGGCCGCGCTTGAGCAGGCCGAGCGCGGTCTCGCTCTTTCCGATGCCGGGGGGCCCCTCGATGAACACGCCCAACCCACAGACCTCCAGCATGGTCCCGTAGATGTTACCGAACGGCGCGGACACATCCTCCAGCAGCAGCGACGCCCGCCGCAAGAACTCCGACGTCAGCATCTCCGTCCGCAGCACGGTCGTCTGGCTGGCCTCCGCGGCTTCACGGACCTCCTCGAACACCGACAGGTCTTTCGTGAACACGAGGCACGGGATTTCCTGCGCGAAAAGTTCCTCCACGCGTTTCCGGCGGTACTTCTTCAGCGACTTCAGATAGGCGTGCTCCGCTTGGCCGACGACCTGAATGCGCGCGTTCGCGAAATACCGGTGATAGCCGGTCAAGGCAAGCCCCGGGCGGTGGAGGAGAGCCTCCCCCACCACACGGTCAAACCCGATCTCGCCGACGACGACCTCCAGCCCGAGCCCGCGCTTCAAGCCCTCGTCGAGGAAGCGCCTGACCGTGACGGGTTTCCGCTGTCGCTTCGGCGGCTTATTGTACGTCTGCGCCATTGGTTTTGATGCGTTTCTTCGATTGTTGAACAATCGCCTTCTCGTGCTTGCTCTCCGCCTTGCGGATCTGCGTCAGGACCCGCGCCACGGCGGTGTCAATCGCCGCCGTCAGGGTATCCGAGTGTTCCTTGGCCTCCGCCAGGATACTCCCCTTCTGCTCCACAATCACCTCGGCCTCAAACAGGTGGCGCTGGCGGTCCAGCACCACGCGCACGTTGTCCACCTTTTTCAGTTTCTGCGCGAGATGCGCGGCGCGCTTCTCCACATACAGGCGGTCAACCTCATTCGTTTTTTCATGACGCACGGTAATCTCAATCGGCATTAGCTTGTTCCTTTCTGTTTGGACACGGGTCACATTTTGAAATGTGTACCCAGGTAAAGTCGTCTTGCGGCCTCATCCTGCACGAGGAACTCACTGGTCCCCTCGCGTAAGATTTTCCCATCGTACACCAGGTACGCGCGGTCAACAATGGAGAGCGTCTCGCGCACGTTATGGTCCGTCACGATGATGCCCAGCCCCTCGTCGCGCAACGCGCGGATGATTTCTTGGATGTCATGCACCGCCAAGGGATCCACGCCGCTGAACGGCTCGTCCAGCATCAGCACCGACGGCTGGCGCACCAGCGCGCGCGCGATTTCCAGTTTCCGCCGCTCCCCGCCGCTCAGCGTGTACGCCCGCTGGCGCGCCACCTTTGACAGCCCGAGGCTCGACAGCAGGTCTTCCGCGCGGCGTTTCCGTTCCGGCTTGTTCAGCGGCAGCGTCTCCAGAATCGCCAGCACGTTCTCCTCGACCGTCAGCGTGCGGAAGATGGACGGCTCTTGCGCCAGGTACCCGATGCCCAGGCGCGCCCGCCTGTACACCGGCATCCGGGTGATGGTCGTGCCCTGAAACGCCACCGTGCCCTCGTTCGGGCGCACCAGCCCGACCAGCATGTAGAACGTCGTCGTCTTGCCCGCCCCGTTCGGTCCCAGCAACCCGACAATCTCGCCGCAGCGCGCGTGGATCGAGATGCCGTCCACCACCGTCCGCGACCCATACTGCTTCACGAGACCAACCGCCTGAAGATCCGGCACTCCCCGGTCCGGCGCTTCTGTCCTCATCACGTCTTCTGCTGTCATGCGCAAATTAGTTTTGATTGTCCCTCTTCTCTTCTGGCTCCGGCGGCTTCTTTTCCCCGATGCCTTTGATTGCCCCGAGCTGCGGGATGGTGATCGTTGCCCGCTCGTCATCCTCACTCCCGTACACCATCTTGGTGGACAAGATCTGGACGCGCTCGTCATCGAGCCACATCACCACGCCCGCGCCCTTGACCGCCCCGGCCGTGTCGCCCTGGGTCTCCAGATGCACGCTCTTGCCCTTCTCGGCTGTCATCACAATCTGTGCGTTCTCCTTGGTGTAAACCGCCTTGTCGCAGGTCGCGAAGCGCAGGTCGCTGGTAATCTTCACCGTGCCGATTGCCATGATCTGGTTCACATCGTTCGTGCCTTGCATGAACACGATGAGGCGGTCGGCATACATGGTGAACTGCGCGTCATCCACCAGCACGTCCTCGTCAAAGAGGATGATGCCCTCCTTGTAATCGTAATCAATCTTTTTGGCGGAGATTTTGGTCGGGTGCTCCGGCGCGTCCGTGCCGGCCGCCTTCGCGTCCATACCGAAGAGACCCGCCGGGACCTTCCTCTTCGCCTTCGTCTTGGCCACTGCCTCTCCCTTGTCTTCCGTCTGTGCACACGCCACCCACGGCAGCAGCAACGCGCACGCCATCGCCCCCCCTACCTGCACAAACCTGTTCATCGTCCTCATGACAGCCTCCCGAATCTCGCCGGAATGCGAAACGTATGGATTTCGCATTCGGAGAGTATTTTAATAAATTGGTCGTCCGTTGAAAAGTACATTCCGCGGCCTTTCAGGTGGTCAGCCCCCGCCTTGACTTCCACCGCCCCCCGGGAGTAGCCGCGTTTCGTGTTCCGGTCAATGAGGCAGTCCTGCGCGAGCAGCACCCCCTCGGGTTTCCCATCTGGCGACAACATCTCCACCTTTACGTTCCGCGCGAACACCAGGTCATTCTCCAGGAGGTGTGCCTTTTCCGCCCGCAACACCGTCTTCACGCGCCCGTTCCCGTAATGTTCGAGCGGCAGCACGAGGTTCTCGACGGGGGCCTCCCCCATTGTGCTCGCCCCCTCCCATTTCCCGCTCAACGCCTCCCACTCCCCCATGTCCGCCCGATTCGCCAGCCACTGCTCAAAACGGTGGTCATTCGCATCAGCAAGCGCATTTCCACCACAAAGGGCACAAAGGACTGCACAAAGGATACCAACCTTACCGATCCGATCCGATTCGATTCGACGTGCCTCGATTCGACTCGACACATCCGTAGCATTCGATGGCCACCCGTTTCTCATCATCTCACAATCCCATGGATGGCAATCAGCGACCGCCACACCTTTTGCAAATCCTTAAGCGCGATCGCATTTGCCTTATCCGACAACGCCTCCGCCGGATTGACGTGCGTCTCCATGAACACCCCGTCCACGCCCGTCGCCACCGCCGCCCTTGCCAGCGCGGGGGCCCACTGCCCGTCCCCCCCGCTCTCCTTGCCCGCCCCCCCCGGGCGCTGCACGCTGTGTGTCGCGTCGAACACGACCGGGTATCCGAACCCCCGCATCACCAGCAGGCTCCGCATATCCGCCACCAGATTATGGTAACCGAAACTCGACCCCCGTTCCGTCAGGATGATCTTCGTATTCCCTGCCGCCTCGATTTTCGCAATCACGTTCACCATATCCTCCGGGGCCAGGAACTGCGCCTTCTTCACGTTCACGGCCTTACCCGTCTCCGCCGCCGCCACCACCAGGTCCGTCTGCCGGCAGAGGAACGCCGGGATCTGGAGGATGTCCACCGCGTCCGCCGCGAACCCGGCCTGCCACGGCTCATGGATGTCCGTCAGCACAGGCACGTTGAAACGGTCACGCACCTCCTTCAGGATCTCCAGCCCGTCCAGGATGCCCGGCCCCCGGTACGCGTCCGCCGACGTCCTGTTCGCCTTGTCAAACGACGCCTTGAACACGAACGGCACCTCCAACTCCTGCGCCAGCCTCACCAGCCTCGCCGCCAGGTCCATCGTCCCCGCGACCGACTCGATCACGCACGGCCCCGCGATGAACACCAACCGTTTCCCACCGAAAATCGTCTTGCCAACCTTAACGCTCATGAATCTCCTCGCAACCCTTTTAAAAAAAGGCACATCATTATTGCATGATACCCCTGCGAAAACAAGCACGATTACACGGGGGGCGGGGAATTTTTTTTGGTTCCGGCAAGTCACCGACTTTCGACGCTCGCGCGCGCTCGAACGTCCTTCACTTTCCTCTTGCGCCGTGCCGCCGCGATCTGCTAAGATACGGCATTGAATTTCTGGGTATGTTATGATTGACCTTATCACACAGAAACGGAACGGGATTGTTGGACATTATTTTGATTTGGAGAGCAGTCTGGAGGCGTTTTTCAACAGGAGGGTGGATCTGGTGATCGCGCGCCACTTCGAGAACCCCTATTTCCGCGCGAGCGTCGAAGCGTCGGGGGAGCCGGTTTATGCGCTCTAACGCCTGGTTCCTCGCGGGCGCGACCGCCACAGGCAAGAGCGCCGTCGCCCAGATCCTCGCCGAGCAAACGGGGGGGGCCATCCTCTCTGCCGACGCCATGCTCGTCTACAAGGGCATGGACGTCGGCACCGCCAAGCCCCCCCCCGAGACGCGCAGGGGGGGCCCTTACTACGGCATTGACCTCGTCACCCCCCCCGAGCCGTTCAGTGCCGGCCGCTGGCTCGCCGCCGCCGCCCATGCCCTC
>WRML01000123.1 GCA_009777165.1 Kiritimatiellota bacterium | reverse complement strand
GGGGGGGGGGGGGGGGGGGGGGGGGGGGGGGGGGGGGGGGGGGGGGGGGGGGGGGGGGGGGGGGGCGGGGGGGGGGGGGGGTTGGGGGGGGGGGGGGGGGGGGGTCCACGTGAGCCGGGGGGGGGCCTCCCACAGGCAACTGACGATGAGCGACACGGCAGCGGTGATGACCAGCCCCGCGACGACCGGGCGCAAAATGCTGAACACGCGCCGGAGGCAGGGGTGGTCGCGGTGCCGCGCCCAGTGCCCGCCGAGGGCGTTGACGCAGATCAGGGAGGGCATGCACACCGCGACCGTGCAGCACAGGGCCCCCAGCACCGCGAGCCAGAGGGCCCCCGGGTAGGCGTCGGCCGTGACGCGGTAGCCGACGAATGTGGCGGTGTTGACCGCGAGGGGGCCCGGGGTCATCTGCGACACGCCGAGGATGTCGAGGAACTGCTGGTGCGTCAGCCACCCGCGCCGCTCCATCTCGTGCTGGACGATCGGGATCATCGCCAGCCCCCCCCCGACGGTGAGCAGCCCGATCTTCATGAACACGTAAATCAGTTTGAGGAAGAGGTTCATCAGTTCTCGAGCCGTGTCGAGCCGTCTCGATTGGATTCGATGCGACTCGATAATAAATGCCAAATGATACCGCCCCCGGCCCCCCCGAGGATGACGGCGACCGCGCTGACCTTGAACACCAGCACCAGCGCGACGGCCGCGAGCGAGACGGCCAGCCCCAGCCGCGTCTTCCGCGCGCGCGTGAAGAGCGTGTACGCCATGCCGAGCATCATGCCGGCGACGGCGGGACGCAGCCCGGCCGTCGCGTCGAGCAGCCACCGGGCCTCGCGGAAACGGTCGAACGCGATCGCGTAGGCGAGCAGCACGGCGAAGGGGACCCCCACGACCCCGAGCGTCGCGGCGATCGTGCCGCGCGCACCGCGCAGCTGGTGCCCGACGAGCATGGCGGTGTTGATGGCGACGACCCCGGGGATGAGCTGCGCCATGGCGAAGGTATCGGACATCTCCTCGTGCGAACACCATTTGCGCCGCCTGACAATCTCGTTCTCGAGCAGCGGCAGCATCGCATACCCTCCCCCGAACAGCACCGCGCCGATTTTCAGGAAACTCCAGAAAATGGTGGTGAGTTTTTCTTGCTGGCTCACTTGCATTTTCCGAGTGAGATGAGGCGTATGACCTCTATTGCGCCATTCGGCGGGGTCTCGACCGCGAACACGATTGTCCAGTCCGCATCGAACCGAAACGTGAACACAGGTTTTCCGTCGTGCGTGAAACCGACGGGCGGTTCGTTCGCGTCCGTCAGTATGTTGATGCGGATACGTGCGATGGCGACGGCCAGATGTCGGCGGTCAAGCCCCTCGGACTCCGCGATGACCATGTCGCGCTGGAACGGCACATCGAGGTAATGCACGATGCGCTTACGCATAGGCCGCGGTCGCCCTCTTGCGAGCGGGCTTTCCGCCTTGTGCCGCCTTGCGCCGTGCCTTTGCGCCGCGCTCCCATATCTTGTTGATCATTTCCTCGATGTCCTCTTGCGACATCGAGCGTATCTCGGGGTCCAGCTTTTGGCGCGCCCGGCACTCATCAATCCTCTTGCGCAGAGCCTCGCTCGGCTCGAAGGATTCCGTGCCGTCGGCGTTCTTGATGAATCTCCCGCAAATCATCACTTTGCTTTTTGCGTTCATTCCGCGCCTCCTTTCCCTAACATGACCAAATCATTTCAAAATTTATACCATTTCTGACTGTCGTCACGCAACACAAAAGGATGAAATAGCGTTACTTTTTTAGGACGCGCACCCTCCAGTTGCGAGGCGGGGCCCCCCTGCCGTGGGCAGGACTTGACGGCTTGACGACGTGACGACTGGATTACGGCGCAACGGCTGGAAGCCGTCGCTATTTTTGTCATGTCGCCTAGCCGTCATGTCGTCAAGTCCTACCTCGCGAGCAGTTCCCGCGCCTTGGCAAGCACGTTCTCGGCGGTGAAGCCGAACAGCTTGGCAAGCTCGCTGAAGGGGCCGGAGGCGCCGAAGGTGTCGAGCGTGATCATCGCGGTCTGGCGGGTGGCGAAGCGTTCCCACCCGAACGCGCTGCCGGCCTCGACGATGAGGCGGCGCGGGCAGGCGGGGTCGAGGATGCGGTCGCGGTAGGTCTGGTTCTGCTTGGCGAAAAGCTCCCACGAGGGCATGCTCACGACGCGGACGCTGCGGTCCTCGATCTGCTGCGCGGCCTCGAGGGCGATCTCGACCTCGGAGCCCGTGGCGATGATGGTGAGGTCGGGGGTACCGAGACCGTTCTGCCAGAGCGTGTACGCGCCTTTCTCGAGGCTCGCGGCGGGGGGGTAGGCGTTGCGGTTGAGGACCTTCATGTTCTGGCGCGTGAGGAGCAGGGCGGTGGGGCCCTTGCGGTTCTTGAGCGCGGCGACCCACGCGGCGGCGGTCTCGGTGGGGTCCGACGGGCGGATCACGGTCATGTTCGGCATACAGCGCAGGGCGGCGATCTGCTCGACCGGCTCGTGCGTCGGGCCGTCCTCGCCGACGTAGAAGCTGTCGTGCGTGTAGACGTAGATGACGGGCAGGCCCATCAGCGCGGCGAGGCGCATCGCGGGGCGGCAGTAGTCGCTGAACACGAAGAACGTGCCGCCGAAGATGCGGAAGCCGCCGTGCGCCTGTACGCCGTTCATGACGGCGGCCATCGCAAGCTCGCGGATGCCGAAGTGGATGTTGCGCCCAGCGAAGTCGCCGGGCTTGATCTCGCCCATGTCCTTGAGCCAGGTCATGTTGCTCGGCGCGAGGTCGGCGGAGCCACCGACGAGGTGCGGGACAGCCGACGCCAGCGCGTTCAGCACCACGCCGGACGCGCTGCGCGTGGCGAGCGGCTTGCTCGCGTCGAACGCGGGGAGGACGCTCTCGATGTCGGCGGGGAGGGTGTCGTCGTGCGCGGCCTTCCATTGTTTGGCGCCCTGGGGGTTCGCCTTGGTCCACAGCTTGAAGATGCGTTTCCACTTGCCCTGCGCACGTTTCATTTTGGCGGCGCGTTCGGCGAACAGGGCGCGGACGTCGTCCGGCACGTGGAAGAGCGCCTCCTCGGGCATCCCGAGCGCGCGCTTGGTCAGCTTCACCTCCTCTTCGCCGAGGGGGGCGCCGTGGGCCTCGTGGGAGTCCTGCTTGTTGGGGCTGCCCTTGCCGATGTGCGTTTTGCAGATGACGACGGTCGGGCGATCGGAGGGACGCATCGCCTTGCGGATGGCGCGGTCAATCTGATCGAAGTCGTGGCCGTCAATCTCCAGCACGTTCCAGTTGTAGGCTTGGAAACGCTTCTTGGCGTCGTCGGACATCGAGAGGCTGGTGTGGCCCTCGATGGTGATGCCGTTGTCGTCGTAGAACAACACGACCTTGCCGAGCTTGAGATGCCCCGCGAGCGAACATGCCTCATGGCTGATGCCCTCCTGCAAATCGCCGTCGCCGCAGAAAATCCATGTGCGGTGATCCACGACGGGGTCGTCGCCCGTGTTGTAACGCGCGGCGGCCATCCGCTCCGCGAGCGCCATGCCGACGGCGGCCGCGATACCCTGGCCCAGGGGCCCGGTCGTGACCTCCACGCCGTCCGTGTGGCCGTACTCCGGGTGCCCCGGGGTGAGGCTGCCGACCTGACGGAAACGTTTGAGCTCATCGAGCGGAAGGTTGTAGCCCGCGAGGTGCAGCAGACTGTAGAGGAGCATCGAGCCGTGGCCCCCCGACAACACGAAACGGTCGCGGTCCGCCCATTTGGAATCGGCGGGGTTGTGTTTGAGGTATTTCAGCCACAGCACGGTCGCGATGTCCGCCAGCCCCATGGGGGCCCCCGGGTGGCCCGACTTCGCGGCCTGTACGCCATCCATCGCTAACCCGCGAATCGTGTTCGCCGCCAATGCCAAATGCTCCTGCGTCAACTTCGTCATAAAAACTCCTTTTGCAAAAAGCATATTTTGGCACAAACCACGCTCCGATGTCAATAAGGGTTGACGCAGATCAGCAATACGGGTAACGTAATGTTGTATGAATTTCGCATTTTTACGGGCGTTCGGTTTATTCGGCGCATTCGCGATCGGCGGGTTTTTCCCGCAACTGAGCGCGTTCGCGTGGCTGATCCGCGTCGGGTTGATTTTCATGTTGTTCTCGGTTTACCTGCGGATTGAGTTGTCGTTCAGTATGCTCCACCGCAGCCAGTTTTTCGCGACCGCGTTCGGCATCCTGCTGGCCTGTGGCGCGTGGACGGGATTGACTGCCGCCGGGTTCTCGGAACTCGGCAAGGTCGCGTTCTTCACCGCCATCACGCCGACCGCCACTGCCGCGCCTGTGATTGTCAGCCTCATCGGCGGGAACATCACCTACACGGTCACCACGTTCCTGCTCTCCAATTTCCTGATTTCCCTTTGCCTGCCGGTCCTCGTCCCGTTCGTCATTGGCGACCCTGCCGTCGGGCTCGCGCGCGACGTTCTGATGCGTGTGCTGGGTGTCATCCTCGCGCCGCTGGCGGTGGCGCTCGTTGTCCGCTGGCGTGCGAAAGGCGTCGCGCGGAAACTTGGCGAGCGCCTGTCCGTCTGGGCCTTCTACGTCTGGATTTCCATGGTCATTTTGATTGCGGCGCAGACGCGGGATTTCATTGACCGGCAGGCGTGTGTGCCGTGGGGGTTGCTCGGCGCCATCGCGGGGCTTTCGCTGGTCGTCTGCGTCGTCAACTTCGTGGCAGGGCATTTCCTTGGCAAGCCCACGTACGCGCTGGAGTGCAGCCAGGCGCTGGGGCAGAAGAACAACTCCTACACCATCTATCTTGCGTTGACCTACGCCGACCCCCTCATCGCGCTTGGCCCGACCCTCTACATCATCTGGCACAACCTCTGGAACGCCTGGCAGCTCTACCGTTTCGACACGCGCAGGCAATGATACCCTGGGCTCCTGCGGGTCGCGTCCGACCTGAACGGCCTCCCGCTCACGTGTCTCGGCTGGCGGGCCGCATCAGGTGTCCTTAATATTTTTCACTATTTTTTTCCGACGGTGTTTGACAGCGGGGGGTGTTTCAGATAAACTGATATTTCTTTTGCGATCTTTTTAATTTGAATCTGGAAGGAAGTGTCAGCGTGAACGACATTCAACCATTATTGGAATTGCAGGACATTGACGGGCATATCCGTACGTTGCAGCAGGAGGCGAAGGATCTCCCGAAACGTAAGGAGGCTGAGGCTTTGCGCCTGCAGGAGCTGCAGGCCGCCCTGGAACTCGCCAAAAGCGAATTGAAGGCGGCGCAGGTGAGGGTCGCGGAGGCGGAACTCGAGGTGAAGGCCCGCAACGACAAGATCCTCGCACTGAAGCAGAGCCAGGGTCAGCTCAAGACCAACAAGGAGTTCCTGGCGTACAATCTGGAGATTGCGAAAATCGAGGCGGAGATTGAAAACCACGAGGCCCGCCAGATTGTCGCGATGGATGACGTGATTCCATGTAAGCAGGCGTGTGTGGAAAAGGAGGCTGTGCTCAAAGAGGGCCATCAGGAGGTTGACGCGTACTGCGCCGAACTGGACGCCCGGCTGGCAGAGGTCAAGACCGAACTCACAGCCTTGGGAACAGCCCGCGGGAATGCAGTCAAACAGGTGCAACCGCGGGCTTTGTCGTACTATGAGCGCATGATTACGAACCGTTGGCCTGTCGTGGTGCAGTTGCAGGCGGACGGCGTGTGCAAGGGGTGCAACCTTCGCCAGCCCCCCTCGGTCGCCCAGATGGTGCGCCGGGGCCAGGAGCTGACCCCCTGCCAAATGTGCGGACGCCTCCTGTACATGTGAGAACCATTTTGCGGTAACGAGAGTAAGAAGTGACCGGTCGCTCCTGATTCGTTTCAGGGGAGGAAAGTCCGGACTCCATAGGGCAAGAGGCCCGGTTGTTAAAGCCGGGGGGATGCTGCCACATCGGCATCAGCGGAAAGTGCCACAGAAAACGAACCGCCCCGGTCAAACGGCGGTAAGGGTGAAAAGGTGGTGTAAGAGACCACCGGGCGTTTCGCGTAAGCGGCGCCGCATGGCAAACCCACTCTGGAGCAAGGTCAAATAGAGGGCCCACGACGCTGCCCGCGTCTTTCCGCTCTGACAAGGGCGGATTGGGCTCCGGGTAGATCGCAGAGATGAATGACCGGAGCCACATATGTGGTGAACAGAATCCGGCTTACTCACGGCTCTCGTTGCCGCGTTTTTTTTTATGTCGCTCTGGACTGGCAGCAAACCAAAATGTGTCTGTTGTGGTGAGACGGGTTATGCGTTTCTAGGGAGTCGACGATAACGATCAGTCATCCGTTTTCCAGCTTCAGCCTCGACTGTTCCCGAATCTCGTCGTAGAGGTTCCCCCCCCTGGCATCCATGCCGACGACGGCCTCGAGGCCGTCGGCCTCCAGTTCCCACATCGCCTCCGCCGCGCCGAACGCATCGAGGAAATGCACCCCCCCCACGCGGCGGAAACACCGTGCCAGCAGCGCGGCGGCCCCCCCCACGGTCTGAAGGTACACGCACCCGTATTTCCGGCACGCCTCGGCGGTCTTCGCGCCCATCCCCCCCTTGCCGATAATCACGCGCACCCCGTGCGCCGCGATGATCGCCGCCATGTATGGCTCGTTGCGCATGGAGGTCGTGGGGCCTGCGGCCGTCACGCGCCAGCGGCTCGCGGGGACGCTCGCCCTCCAAGCGACGATGGGCCCGCAGTGGTAGATTGCCCCCCCTTGGAGGGCGAGCGTCCCCGCGAGCC
>WRML01000122.1 GCA_009777165.1 Kiritimatiellota bacterium | reverse complement strand
CAGTACCCTCGGCATCTGTGCCTCCACCTGCTTGAGGCGAAAGGAGCGACGTACCATACACGCATTCCGATAATACGTCAGGCACCCCCATAAAGATTCACGTTCAAAAAATGTGGGGAACAAACCCGTTGTATCCCCATTTACCACCTTCCCTATCGCGTTCTGTAAATTCGGCAGCACCGCCCCGTCCTTGAACACCGCGAGCCCCCACGGGTCGCCCAAGTCCTGACGCAACCAATCCGCCAGCAGCTCATCGCCCAGCTCAATCGTCGTCCACAGCTGCGCGATGGTCTCGGACTCCTCCGGCTTCAGGTCGCGCCCCAGCGCCAGCTTGGTGAACTCGATTGCCTCGGGATAGACCACCTGGCTCATGTCGAACACCACATCCGCGTCAATGCCCTGCCCCCCCCCCGTGTTGATGCAATGCACCGCCACGGTGTTCTCCCCAACCTTGATGGTCTTCAGTGCGTCGGGCGCGATCTGGAAATCCTTATAGTTTGTGATGTAGCCGCGCGTCTTGCACGCCTCCACGCCATTGATGTAGACCGTCGTGTCCTCGTCATGGATCATGCGCAGCAACGCCGGGATTTTCGCCTGCGCCTCGGACACGCCGAACGTGCGCACGAGCCAGATGTCCGACGTGCTCCACACGGTACGGATGTTCATGCCCGGGGTCCCCTGCGTGCCGAACGCACCCTGCCCCTCTTTCCAGCCCGAGACATCATACCCCGGCTTGAACCAGTCCCCCCCCGGTTTCTCCGTTGTGTACCGCCACGCATGCACCTCCTGCCCCCGCGCGACAACCACGCCGCACATCATCGCCGCCGCCAAAACCAATCTTGTCTTCATGAGCCTCCTTTGTTTGCTACAGTTTGATAGAGTTTGTCATATCCTGGGTGGAATGTCAAGGGAGAAAGGGGAGGGGCAAAAAACAACAGGACATAATACCGTCAGGCCATCAAGCCCATTGTCCTACGGCGCTTTCGGCCCCCTGTCCGCCAACACCCGTTTCGGCGCACGCGGGGATCGCATCCCCCGTTTTCATTTCTTTGCCTTGATGTTCACCTTGCCGACAAGTCCGTGGGCGTATGTGGCTTTGAAATCGGCCGGGGTGAGGCTGATGATGTTCGCGCTGCCGCAGGCAAGCCCCAAGGCGACGGCGTCGGTCAGGGGTTTCTTGCGCAGGAGCGCGTGGACGAGCCCCGCCGTCGTGCAGTCGCCACTCCCAATCGGGTTGACGCGGGGCTGCGCGTCCGGCGGCTGGAAGCGCCACGCCTTCCCGTCGGTGGTCAGCAGATACGCCGCATTCGCGCCGTGCGTGACGAAGACATTCTGTGCGCCCATGCCGACGAGGTCTTTCATGGCGCGGAAAATCTCGCGTTCCGTTTTCAGCGCGATCTGTAATGTCGCCTCCAGCTCGCGGACGTTGAGCTTGGCGACATAGGGCCGCTCGAACAGGACATGGATCAGCGCCGCCTTGTGCGAGTCAATCACAACCGGGACGTTTGCTGCGGTGGCGGCCTGGACAAAGCGCACGTAGAAATCGTCGCTGGCGAAAGGGGGGAGGGTCCCGCTGATGACCAGCATGGAGGACTCCTTCGCGCGTTTCAGGTTTGCCCTTTCAAACCGTGCGATGGCCGCCTTGTCGGGGTAGGGGGCCTCCTCGACCAATTCGGTGACGGTGTTGTTGGTACGGTCGATCAGGGTCGTGCAGATACGCGTCTCCGCCCGCATCAGGGTCTGCGCGGACACGACGCCATACGTTTTCAGGAACGCCTCAATCTTGCGCCCCGCCACCCCGCCGTTAAACCCGGCGACCTGTGCGGGGGTCCCCAGCACGGACAACGCGCGCGCGGTGTTGAGCGCTTTCCCTGCCGCGCTCTCGACGACCTGCTTGGCGCGGTTGACCTCGTTGGTCTCCAACGCCTCGAACACCAGTGTCCGCTGCAACACGGGCGTGAGGCCGAAACATAAAACGGATGTATTCATGGTTCACTCGATTCGGGTAAAAAAAGCCGGGTGCGGCTGAGCCGCACCCACGCAACAAACGTTCACTTGCATTCACGCATTAGAGCTGCCGCAGCCGCTGTCGGTTCGCGGCATCGCCCACACCCTGGATGGTGAGGTCCACGCGGCGGTTTTCGGGATTCCCGCGATCCAGGTCAGGCGTCACCTTCGGTTTAGAGAAACCGTATCCGACCGTCTTCAGTTTCGCGCCATCAATGCCGGAAGCAACGAGGTACGCCTTCACCCCTTCCGCGCGACGCTCGGAAAGGCGTTGGTTATAGGCCTCGCCGGAAGTGCGGCCGTCCGGCAGGCGGCGCTGATCCGCATGGCCCTCCAGCAGGACGGTCACGTTCGGGTTTTCTGCCAGCGCTTTTTTGATGATGCGCACAATGTTATTCAGGCCGGCCTGGTATTCCGGTTTAATCACGGTCTTGTCCCAATCGAAATTGATGTAGAGCTCATACATCATGTAGTCGTTCGCATTGTCAGGCGTGGTCTCTTTCACAAACTCTGCCTGTGGGACAGGGGGGGGCAGGGATTCCAAGCCTCCCGCGTTACTGCTGCTGCTGGACGAACTGCTCCCGCCGAAACGGTACAGCAAACCGAGCTCTGCGGTTGTGATCCACGCTTCGTTTTCACAGAAGTGCCGGGTTGACGTCCCCGTCTTACCCTCAAGGCGGAGCGACAAGTCATCGGTCAGGTGATACGCCAAACCTGCGCCGACGCGAGGCACCAGAACCCCTCGGTCGTGTTGATAGAACAAATCCCCGTTCGCGAACCAGTACGCCAGCCCTGCCGTCACGTAGGGGTCCCAGCGGCCGCCGTCCTTACCCAACACGTGGAACAGCACGTCCAAGGTCGGGCCCGCCGACTGGCCGCCCTTGACCCCCGGCTCCGCGTCGTGCGCCGGGGCATACATCATGCCCGCTTCGAGCGAGACGTAATCCGTCAAATCATAACCGACGGAAAGGTCAAAGAATACCGGCTCATTATCCGTGGGGCCGTCGAGCATCATGATGCCGACACCCGGACTGACATACCACCGCGCCTGGCCGCCACCTTCCGCCGCCAGCCTCTCCGTCACCTGTGCCGCATGGGACAAGCAGGCGACCCAACATGCCAAAACAATTCCAACATTTAACGTTTTCATAACACTTTTCCTCCAAAGTTGGACATTAGATTAACAAAACCTGAATATCCTTGCAACCAGAAATTTCAAGATAAGGTGAAGATTTTTTTACGTGTTTTCTGATGTTGCAAATCCCACGCAAACGGTCTATACTCGTTTTCTTTTTTAGGACTCATTATGAATAGAAGCGTATTTGCGTTGATGGTGTTTGGGTTACTCGTTGCTGGTGCGGGATGCCCCAAGGCACCCGTTGTGCCCGGTGTCATCGTGGCGGAGAAGCAGAGGCCGTTGGCGGAGCTGTCCCCCAATGATGTCATCGTCTCGGTCAACGGGGCGAAACTGACGAAGAAAGACTGGGAGGCACGGATGAGCCTGCACATGGCGTTGTATGCGTACGGGATGCCCAACGCCACCGCGCAGAAGCGGGACTCGTTCCGGAAATCACGGGAACAGCGAACGATCCTCGAATATGTCAACACGCAGTTGGCCCTCCAAGACACTCGGCGGTTGAAGATTGAGGTGCCGCCTGACAGCGTGAGGGAGGCCGAGCAGGCCATCATCAACAGCTACACGAAAGGGCGAAGCACGCCTGACGATTTCTACCGCGCGCTCGGTGTGAACGCGGAGCCGTTTAAACGGCAAGTCAAAACAGACCTCTTGGTGAAGAAGACGCGGCAGGCGCTGTATGCGGACCGGCTCGCGGTTTCGGAGTCGGACATCGACGCGTTCGAAAAGAAAACTGCGGACTGGAACGCGGTGTATATGCTGTCGAACCAGGTGGTGGTCGCGTCCGGCGAGGAGCTCGTGCGTCAGTTACGCGCGGGCGCGGATTTCGCCGAGACCGCGCGGGCGGTTTCCCAGCACCAGCCGGAGGACGGTGTGCTGTGGGGCGAGTTCGTGCGGTCGGAGATTGAGGACCCCAAGCTGGCGGAGTTGGCGTTCACGCTGCCGGTCGGCGCCGTGTCGGACCCGGTTGAAACCGAGGAGGGCCTTGTCATCATCAAGGTGCTGGAGCGGACGGGAGGCACGCAAACGGAGTCGGCGGTTTCATTGAACGTCTCGAGCGTGAAGCTGGCGAGGATCCTGTTGTTCATGTACACTGCGTGGGAGGAGAGGACGCGCCCGCAGATCCGCAAGGAGCTGGAGCGGTCTCGCGTCTCGGAGGTTCAGCAGGAATGGCTCGCGAAGCAGTGGGGAGCCGCCCGCATCGAATATCCCAACGGCACCAACCTGTGGCCGAGGGTTCGCAACAACAGGGGTACCAGCAACATCAGGAGGGCGCTACAGCCCTAACCCGGGTCAAGAGAGGAGTCAACACACATGAAAAAAATGGGTATCGTTGCCGGCGGCGTTATTGTTGTGGTGGGGATTGTGTTCTGGTGGTCTCGCGCCCCCAGGGTGCCGGTCATCTCTGCGGGGACGGACGGCCTGGCAGGGCCGGCGAATCCGGTGGGGAGCGCGGGTCAGCCGTCGCGGACCAACCACATGGGGCGGGGGGCTGTCGACTGGCTCGATCTGGATGCCTACACGAAATTAACCGCCCGCGAGAAGCCGTTTGTGCAGAAGATGCAGGATGCCCTTGACGAGGAGGACTTGGAGGGGGTCATCGAGGCGGCGAATGTGCTGATGACGTCCGAGTCTGTGGATGCCCGACGGGACACGGTCTGGGCGTTGGGGTGGTTTGGCGTGCAAGCGCTCCCGCAGTTGGCTCAGATGCTGGGGGACCCCGAGGAGGATATTGCGAAAACGGCCGCCTTTCATTTCGAGGGCGGCGTGCGGGACGTCATGGATGACCAGCTTAAAGCCGATCTGCTGGAGGCGGCGTTCCTGACGGTCAAAGACCGCGACGACCTGGAGTCGCTCGCCATGCTGTTCAACGAACTCCCCGACAGCCTCGCGGTACGCCAACTGGTCTCGATCATCGAGTCGGGCAACTTGCTTGCGGGGAGTGTCGCCCGAGACCAGTATGCGTTCATCACCGGAGAGGAATACACGTCCCGCGATGACGCGGAAAAATGGATAGCAGAAAATCCCGATACGGATGACGCTGGTGCGGAAGAGGTGCTTGGCCATGAAGAGATCCTGCAGCAGTTGCAGATGTGATGCGTGGGTCGTGGGGCGTGAACGCCCGGCACGGGACGGAGCGTGTCCTCCGGACTCGCCGCATGTAACAACGGGCAATGACGGCGGTCTCCAGCGGGTTTAGCGCATTTGAAGTAGCGGCTTGGAGGGCGGCGGTGTCGTCGGTCACCCCCTCGCCGGAGGCCTTGAGCGCGAAGTCCGTCTTGACGTTGCGCCAGTCGGACTTCAGGATCCAGTCCAGGACGGGCCCCCTCTCCGCCGCACCGGCAAAAGGGATCAGGACACTCGTGTATCCCCACTATTTCCACCTCCTAACTCCTACCTCCTAACTCCTACCTCCTACCTCCTAACTCCTACCTCCTAATTCCTAACTCCTACCTCCTAACTCCTAACTCCTACCTCCTAACTCCTAACTCCTACCTCCTAACTCCTACTTAATCCGCCTCTGCCCGAGCATCCATTTCAGCACGTCCGGGTCGGCGTAGGTCGGGGTCCAGCAGTCATGCCCGACCCCCGGGTACTCGCGGTATTGCACGTTGCCTCCGGCGGTTTTGAGGGCGGCCTCCATATCACGCGCACGGGAGACCTTGATCTCGGTGTCCGCGTCCCCGTGGAAAATCCAGACGGGGATGTTCTTGATGGCGGACGCGAGGGCGGTGTCGCCGCCACCGCAGACCGGGATCGCGGCGGCGAAGAGCTTGGGCCGGCGCTGGATGATGTCCCACGTGCCGAACCCGCCCAGCGAGAGGCCCGTCACATAGACGCGGTCGGGGTCAACGGGCAGGCTTGCGATCAGGCTGTCGATTAGCGCCAGCACGAGTTTCATGGGGGTGGCGGGCTCGGCGGGCATGGAATGCGCGAGGGCCTTGAAGTCCGTGTTCACCCACAGCTCGTTTTCCGGGCATTGCGGCGCGACGACGACGGCCCCGCCGTTCGCGTCGGCGAACGTGATGAGGTCGAGGACGGCGTGCTTGAGTTGTGCCTGGTTGTCGTTGCCGCGTTCGCCGATACCGTGCAGGAAAATGACGAGCGGAATTTTGGTGTCCGGCGGCAGGCCGGGCGTGAGATGCTGGCGGTAGAGGAGGGTCCCCTCGCCCGGCACCGCGAACGTCTCCGCAGTCGTGAGTTCCAGGGCGGTCTGTGCGAACAGCGTCGTCGCCCCTAAGCAAAGTGAACTGATCATTCCCGTTCTCATTCCCTTTCTCCCTTTATGCGTATTGGGGATAAAGATACATTCATTTGGGGAAGAAGGCAACAGGAAAGTTCACCACCGCTGATCATCGCGATCACCGCTGATCATTTCCCTCTCGCCGCAACCCCCGCCGCGATTGCGATGCTCGCCGCCGCGCTGACGAACAGTAGCGCGACGATACCGCCCATCACTCCCCACGGCATCTGGCCCCCCAGCGCATACGCCGCAGGCTGGATCGCCACAAGCGCGGGCAGTATCCCGACCACCAGCCCCACCCCGACCAGCAGCCCGTACTCCGCCGCGACCAGCACAGCGATCTGCCCGCGCCGTATGCCCAGCGCGTTCAGCAGCGCGAACTCCGCACG
>WRML01000121.1 GCA_009777165.1 Kiritimatiellota bacterium | reverse complement strand
AGGAGTGAGGAGTTAGTGAGAAAGGGTATTGCTATGAAAAAGCAAAACGCAAAACTGAATGTCGCACCGCCCGTTGCTTACAAAGTGCCGTCGCTCCCCACGCTCACCGCCCTCGGTGTTGCCGCCACCACGCTGATGACGGGGTACACGAATGAGTTCCGCCCGCCGTTGCCGGGGTTAGGGCCATCGCCTGTCGAGATAGGGATCGAAACGCGTCTCGGGGGAAAACCACCAATGCCCCGAATGCCTCTCCCAAAACCAAAGGCTCTGCCGTGCCAATACCGCGTGGGTTCGACCGAGGGGGGGGATACGCTTTCGGGTATCGCCAAAATCTTTTACGGCGACGCATCCAAATGGCCGGCGATCCATGAGGCGAACAAAGCCCTCATCAAAAACCCCGACGTTATCCGTGACGGGATGCTCATCACCATCCCGAAGCTAGGAGAGTGAACATAGATGGAGGATTCATGTGGTCATCGAATGACGAGAATAAAACGAATACGAAAAACATTCGCAAACATTCGTATCATTCGATGACAAAATCAATGGGATGAAGGTTGTCGCCAGCGCAAGGGAAGCGGTATCCACGCTTGCCGCCGCAGGTCAGGAATGAGGAGGAGAAATGAAAAAGCAAAACGCAAAACCGAACGTCGCGCCGCCCGCTTCTTACAAAGCGCCGTCGCTTCCCACGCTCGCCGCCCTCGGCGTGCTCACCGCCGCCACCACGTTGATGACGGGGTGCAAGGATGAGTCCCCTTTGCCGGGAGAACCGCCTATCGAGAAAGGGGTGGATTCTATGCGGCATTTGCGTGGATTGATAGAAGCCGTACCTTCCGAGGCGAAGAACCCCGTTCCGCCGGAAGAAAAGGAGGCGGAACCTATCGAAGACGGCGGAGTCGTGATTGAAGTTGAAATCTAAAATTTTCGATTCGACTCGATTCGTGTCGTCATGAATCGACTTGAATCGAAAACTTAAAAACAAAATGCACCTCACGCTCTGCCTGACCGAGAACTGCACGTTGCGCTGCGCGTATTGCTACGCGGGGCCGAAGCGTCCGGTCGCGATGCCGCGCGACACCGTGCTTGCGGCGTTGGATTTTGCGTTGGAGGGCGAGCGTCCTCGCGAGCCGCAAAAATGCACCGTCGGTTTTTTCGGCGGCGAGCCGCTCCTTGAATGGGACTTGTTGCGCTGGGCATATTCGCAGGCACTCGAAAAGGCGAAAGCGAAAGACGTGTCGCCACTCTTCACCATCACCACAAATCTGACGCTCCTCTCGCAGGAAAAGGCGGACTGGCTCATCGCCAATAACTTCCATCTCGGGATGTCGCTCGACGGCACCGCCGCCGCGCACGACGCCATCCGCGTCTATCCCGACGGCACCGGTTCCCACGCCGACTGCGTCCGCGCGATGCGCCGGATCGCGGGGCGCGGCGCGAGCGGGAAAATCATCTGCGTTGTTCATCCGCGCAACGTCGCATGGCTTGCGGAGTCCGTGGAGTGGATCGCGTCGGAGTTCGGATTCGACATCGGCTTGAACCCGGACTTCACGGCATCGTGGGACGATACCGCACTGGCGACGCTCGCCGAGCAATATGCCCGCATCGGGGAGTTCTACGTGAAGCGTTTCCGCGACGGGCATCCGCTCCGCATCAACGTCATTGACGGGAAGATCATCACCCACCTCAAGAGCGGTTTCGAGGACTGCGACAAATGCCGCATGGGTGACCGCGAGATTGCGGTCTCCGTGCGCGGCAACCTGTACCCGTGCAGCCGTCTTGTCGGTGGCGACGACAATCCCGACCTGCTGCTTGGGGATGTGTGGAAGGGGGTGGACCCAGCTGCGTTCATGCGCCTGATGGCACGGCGCGGAAACGCCAACCCATCGTGCGCGGGATGTCCCGTCGCGCGGCGCTGCATGAACTGGTGCGGCTGCGTGAACTACATGGACTCCGGGGATGTCGGGACTGCGGGCGGCTTCACCTGCTTTCAAGAGAAACTCGCCATCGAGACGGCAGACCGCTGCGCCGACACGCTGTGGGATGAACGCAACCCCGCATTCCTGAAACGCTTTTTTTTCAAGAATCGTGGGTAGGGCGTGCTTCTCCGAAATCGCCGCAATGAGGATAGCGGTTCTCCTCCATGTGTGTTGGTGGCAACGGTTTTGGTCGATGCTGGATTTTTTATCTCGGCACAAACACGGTGAGGGCGAGAGGGAGAAGCTCGATGTCAACGGGAGTGGTGCCGATGACATCGCCGTCGGCTTGGACGACGATGGGATCGTTACAACGGATGCGGATGCTTTTCCGCGCGGTAGTCTCGATGTTGATGGTGTTGACGCGCTTGGGGGCAACCCAACGCAACAGGTAATACCACGGATATTCCAATGGCGACTTGATGCTGATCACGCCGATGTCCAGAAGCCCGTCGTCCACGCGGATATCGGGTCCGTTGGGATAGAGTGCGCGGGCAAGGATACCGCAGTTGGAGATCAGCACGTCGGTCGCGCTGTGGGTTTGCGTGATACCGTCAATGGTAATCTCAATCGTGTGGGTCTTCGCCTGTAGTGCTTTCCATACCGCCGTTCCGACATACGCGCTACGCCCGAACAGGCTCTTGCCAAGACGGGAGGTTTGGTCAATGACTTCGGCGTTGACCCCGACACCGGCGTTGAGCAGGTAGGTCTTCCCGGCGATGCGCATGGCGTCAATGGGTCTGGGTTTGGGGTTCTGCGCGAGAAGGTTGACGGCATCGGCGATCTCCAGCGGGATGCCGAGTTCGCGGGCGACGAGGTTACCCGTGCCGAGGGGTAGGATCCCGAGGGGGGGGCCGGTACCGATGAGCGTGTGCGCGACAGCGGCGACCATGCCGTCGCCACCTGCGGCAGCGACACAGTCCCAGTCCTCGGTCAGACGCTTGCGAATGGTCTCGTCGAGTGCGACGTTCGTCTCGATGACCTCATACGTCATCCCCGATTCACGTAAGCTCTGCAAGAGCGTTTCGCGGGAGAACGCATTGACGGTGTTCGAGGTGATGAGGAGAAGTTTCATGGGCACATCGTTAATCGGTGTGAACGCCATCCGTTATTCCCGATGACTGCTTAGGGACTCACTGAAAACGCCTGTTCTAATAATTCCTTCGCTTTTGCGTCGCGTGTCTTGAGCGTGTCGCTGCCCAGTACCACCACGATGATGCGGCGGTCGTTGCGCTTGCAGGTCACGGCGATGGAGTATCCTGCGGTTGCCGTGTATCCGGTCTTGAAGCCATCGCAACCCGCGATCCTTGTCTTCGCTTTGAGGAACGGGTTGTGCGTGCGCATATCGAACGGCTTGGTGTCCGCTCGGAGCTGGCGGTAATCGGTGGACGTGTAGGCGAAGACCGCCGGGTGTGTGCAGAGCTCTCGGCAGAGGATCGCCAAGTCGCGGGCGGTGGAGACATCGTGCGTCTGTCCCGGCCCGGGCGGCAAGCCATGCACGGAAGCGAAGCGCGTGTTGACCATGCCGAGCTGGTGGGCTTTCGCGTTCATCAGGGCGACGAACGCCTCTGTCGAGCCCGCCACGTGTTCCGTCAGCGCGACCGCCACGTCGTTTGCGGATTGTATCATCAGCGCGTACAGCATATCCTCGACGCTGAACGTTTCCCGCGGGTCGAGATAAACCTGCGAGCCACCTGTCGCCGCCGCCTTCTTCGACACGCCGACCATGTCCGTGAGCTTCATGCTACCCGCACTGATTTTCTCTTGGATGATGAGCAGCGTCATCAGCTTCAGCGTGCTTGCCGGGTACCCGGGGATGTCTGCCTTGTCCTCGAAGAGCGGCTTGCCGGTGCCTGCGTCAATGACGATCGCGCCGATGTACGGGTCCTTCGAGATACAACCCGCAGGTTTCTTCGCTTGGGCGAAAAGGCCAGAGGTTACAGCGCAGGCGAGTATGAAAATGAGACAGCATCGTTTTCGCATAAGGTTACCCATCCAAATGAAACAGGTTTTGAAAAGCACATAGTATACCCTTTTGTAAGGATTTTGCAACACCGAACCACAAAAGGTAAAAAAAAGTAAAAAATTCCCACGAAGCCTTTTCGCAAAGAGGGCCTATCTGCGTTACGGCGAGTCTCATCATTATTTGGACAAGACAGGGATGCAATTAAACTTTCACAGAGCTACACAGACTCTGTGCAACGCGGCGTAACATGTCTGGATTAGTTGAGACGATTATAGTGAATTACCTTTAAACATGTTCTATTCTTACATCCCGTTCGTTTCTCTCGGTAGAAAAACACCTTTCCCCCATGTCCGTAGGAAAAGGGGCCCCCGTCGGCGCAGGCGCGGCCGATGGAGCACGGGATGCGCCTAAAAAGAGGCATCCCGATGGGATGCCATGATTTTTTTTGCGTTCTCTTCTACCGAAAGAAACATCCCTAACGGGATGTTGTTACGGTATGTTTTTAAAGTGATTTCGCTATAACAACTGCCATTGGTGTCACCCCCCTCTCGAAAGGAGCAGCGGTTTCCAGCCGTTAACACAGGCAGACAAAATAAGGTTAAAATTTTTATTTCTGCACTTGCGGAGCATGGGGGGGTGTAATATAATATCGGGCTATGTTTATCCAACGTATAGTCTGTTTCCATATGGTGGTTGTGTTCGTGTTGATTGGCGTGTTCTGCTGCGGGTCTGCGCAGGCGCAGGGGGGGGGCGGGGAACTCCTCGGCAGAGTCGTCAAGGAGGGCGCCAAGAAGGACGCGGTGTCGCTGTCCGGGCTGAACGTGTCCGGGCAGAACGGCCAACTCTTCCTCACCACGCTCAAGCGCAACCTTGAGCTCTCGGGGTGGTTCCAGATCGCGGGCGCGGGCGCGGGGGGGGGCATCACCGTGAATGGGTCTGCGGCAGACACCGGAGGGGGGGTCCAGAGCAACTGCCGCGTCACCTGGGGGGGAGGGCAGTCGTTCACGTGGGCGCGCGCCTCGCAGGGGACGGCGGAGGTGCGCCGCCAGGCGCAGGAGCTGGTCGACGAGATGGTGCGCCGCATCCGCAACGAGACGGGCATCGCGACGTCGCGGATCACGTTCGTGAACCGCATGGGCAGCAACCACGCGGAGCTCTACGTGTGCGACGCGGACGGACAGGGGATGATGCAGATCACGCAGGACAAGGTCGCCCTCGTCGGCCCGCGGTGGGCCCCCAACAAGAAGGACATCCTGTACACGAGTTTCACCAAGGGCTACCCGACGGTCCTGCGCCACACGGTGGGGGGGGCGCGCAAGACGGTCGCCAACTTCAAGGGCCTGAACACGGGGGGGGCGGTGTCGCCCGACGGCACGCGCGTGGCCCTCATCCTCTCCTTCGAGGGCAACCCGGAACTGTACGTCCTCGACTACGCGACGGCGCGCGTCATCCGCATGACGAACACGCCGCACGGCGTGGAGGCGAGCCCCTGCTGGTCGCCAGACGGTCGCAGCATCGTGTACGTCAGCGACACGTCGCGGAGCCCGCAGCTGTACCTGCTGGACGTCGCCAGCCGCCAGTCCAAGCGCCTCACCTACACCGGCAGCGAGAACGTGAACCCGGACTGGAGCGCGAAGGGGGAGATCGCCTACGCCACGCGGCGGGGGGGGGGGTACCAGATCGCGGTGATGGATCCCGCGAAGGGCGACGCATCCGCAAGGATCCTCACCGGCGCGCCCGACAGATCCGAACACCCGTCCTGGGCACCCGACAGCCGTCACCTCGTCTGCTCTGACGGCTCGACGCTTTACATTCTTGACACTCTGGGAGATCCTGCAGTACGCTTAATCAACGTGGCTGGGAGCTGGATATCGCCGGACTGGTCAAAGTGACACAAGGTTTATTAATGAAAAGGAGAATGAGTATGGATATGCGTTTCGCTGTTGTTGCAAACGTCGCACTTGCGTGCGTTTTACTGGGCCTGAGCACGGGCTGTTCCAAGAACAAGAAATCGGACGGCGAGTACGTCATCCCGACCGGCGCCGTGGACATTGAGAATCCCTTCGGTGACGGGATGGGGTTGGACGGTATTCCCGTCGGCGCGATCGGCGGCCGCTTTGAGGACATGTGCGATCGCGTGACGGACATCACCTTCGCCCCCATCTATTTCGCGTTCGACAGTTATGCGCTGGCGCCGCAGGAAATCGCGAAGATCGAGCAGGTCGCGCGTCACCTGCAGTCGAACAGCCGCCATGTGCTGGTCATCGAGGGTCACTGCGACATCCGCGGCAGCAACGAGTACAACCTCGCGTTGGGCGAGAACCGCGCGCTGGCCGTGCGCACGCACCTCGTGCACCTCGGCGTCGGGCCGGAGCGCATCCAGACACGCAGCTTCGGATCGGAGAAGCCGGCCGTCGCCGGAACGGGCGAGGCGGTCTGGCGCCTGAACCGCCGCGGCGAGTTCGCGCTGTATCAGAAGTAAGCTGACCGGGCGTGGGAGCCACCCAAGTATGTTTGATCCGCCTTGCGTCGCGTTTCTGCCTGGATCGAGTCCAGGCTCATGGCTTGTCCTGCTGGTGGTCGTCCTCATCGTGGTGGGCCCCAAGCGGCTTCCGGAGGTCGCCCGCAAGCTCGGCCGCATAATGGAGATGTTCCGCCGTGCGGCGGACGAGTTCAAGTCGCAGCTCATGTCCATGGATCAGGAGCCGCCGCCGGCCCCGGGCCCCATGCCGACGGAGTCGGACGCCCATAGCCCGTATCAGGACTCCTCCCCCTATCCCGGCAACGAGCAGTACGCGGAGGCACTCAATGCGCCGAAGCAAGGGGATGGCGATTCGGTGACGGCTCACGAGGACGTTCGCCCTCCAGGG
>WRML01000120.1 GCA_009777165.1 Kiritimatiellota bacterium | reverse complement strand
GCCCGCAGCAGCACCGTCTGCAGCCGGACGGCATACTTGTGCTTCAGTTGCCCCGCGTCCAGCAGTTTCACCATCAGGGCCCTGTCCTCTTCATTCAAGTTTGGCTGTAATGCTTTCATCCCCACATTTTAGCATAATGGACATCTCGTTGTCTGTATCGGACAGAACACTAGGTAGAAAATTTGACATACGGGAATATTACTCCGTTTCTGGATTTTCGGCAAGTGCGGATTTTGGGCTTCCTCGGGAATGGTGCTTGGGGACTTAACGACATGACGACTTGGCGACGTTGCGGAAATCCGCTACGGCAAGCCGTCAAGTCCTTTCGTCCTTGTATCCTTGTGTCCTTCCGTCATGACAACAACGACACAAGGACACAACATCGGCAAACAATGTTGCTCGTCTCACACAGAGCCACAGAGGCACAGAGGTTTACACAGAGGATTTCTTTTTGTTTTCTCTGTGCAAACTCTGTGGCTCTGTGGCTCTGTGTGAAACAAAAAGGAACGCAGAATGTGCCAACTTTAAGCTAAAATACTATAGAACTCCTTAACTTCTCAACTTTTTAACTTCTCAACTTTTAAACTTTTAAACTTCTCAACTTTTTTCCGCTTGCGTTGCCGTCCGCAATTTGTTACTGTACCGTACATAATGAAAAGAGAAATGTATAGAGTGAAATTGGCAGATACGCCGTCCAGTCTGGCACGGATAATGCTCTCTCTCTCTCTCGTATAAACTCAATTATACGCCCCTCGCGCGCGCGACCCCTATTGGGCGCATTGCCACGATTTTCCCACACAAAGGCACAAAGGAAATGTGTTTATCATTATCCTTTGTGCCCTTTTTTTCTTTGTGTGAGATAACACAAAAAAGGAGTAACTCACTATGAGACTGAACACCGCACACATGGCGCTGTTGGGACTGGCGATACTCGCCGGGCCCTCAGCGCAAGCCGCCACCCCGGCGGCTTCCGTCGTCACCGCGCAGGACGAGACCGTGGACACGCGCCTCTTCCTCGATTCGCTGGTCTCGCCGTTGGACGCGTTTTTGGACACGCGCCTCAACATCATCATCTACTCCCCCGAGCCTTGGGCGACGATTAACACGCTCAAAATCCCGGGGACGCTTCTCTTGGTCAGGTAAACGTCATGAATTTTTACCACAAAGGACACAAAGGATTTTCACAAAGGACACAAAGGCAATGCTTCGTGAACTTTGTGAAAATCCTTTGTGTCCTTTGTGGTAAAAGAAAAAAAACACGAAAGGAAACTCACATTATGAAACTCACAAGCATCAGAAAACTCGTCGCGTTGGCGACGATTGGCGCGGTAACGGCCGCGTCCGCGCAGGTCACACTGCAAAACGCCACGCTGTGGCAGAACACGGCATCGCGTACGGTGGAGGTCACGTATGAACTGACGGGCAGCGAGCCTGTCTACATCACGCTGGGCATCGAGACGAACGGCATCGCCATCCCCGCGCCCGTGACGGTACGGGGCGACGTCACCACGATGGAAAACCCCCTCGTCGAGCCGGGGTCCGGGTCCAAGATGATCCGCTGGGAGGCGAAGAAGGACTGGCCGGGCAACCTGACGGCCGACGCGCGCGCGGTCGTCACCGCGTGGTTCACCAACGACCCGCCCGCGAGCCTGCTGCACTACGTCGTCGTTGACCTCTCCGAAGGCGCGTCGGCGACCTCGTATCCCGTGCGCTACTCCGTCACGCCGCCAAACCTCGGCAACAACACGTGCAAGACCACGGAACTCTGGCTGCGGCGCATCCCGGCCGGCACGTTTATGATGGGCGCGCCCGACGGGGAAGTCGGGTGTCGTTTTCCCGAACGTGAGGAGCTGCACGAGGTGACGCTCACGCAGGACTTCTACATCGGGGTGTTCATGGTCACGCAGAAGCAGTACGAGCTGGTCGTGGGCACGAAGCCGGCACAGTACTTGGGCGACCTGCGTCCTGTGGAGAGGGTCTCCTACAACCTGATTCGCGGCTCGACGCTGGGGGCGCAGTGGCCGGCGAACAACAACGTGGACTCCACCTCGTTCATGGGTCTGTTGCGGACGAAGACGGGGCTGACGTTCGACCTGCCCACGGATGCGCAGTGGGAACGCGCCTGCCGCGCGGGGACGACGAACGCGCTCTACACCGGGAAAGAGCTGACTGGCTCAACCACCTGTCCGAACATGGCGGAAATCGCGCGGTATGCCGGTAATACGGGCGACGGCAAGGGCGGGTACTCGGGGCAGCACACGGCCGTGGGCAACTACCTGCCGAACCCGTGGGGTCTGTATGACATGTGCGGGAACGTCAGCGAATGGTGTCTGGATTGGTATGTTGACGGTTTGGGGACCTCCCCCGTGACCGACCCCAAGGGGCCCACGTCGGGAAGCAACCGTGTCCGCCACAATGCCGCTTACGGCGCTAACGCGTCCGATTGCCGATCGGCATACCGTTCCTATTCCCCGTCGAGCAACACGAGCAACCAGCAGGGTTTCCGCGCCGCCATCCAGCCCTAAGCGGGTGCGGCATTGTCTGTTATGAGCAGTGTTCTGAATTTGTTGGAACGGGCAGGCGTTTCCGGCGCCCAACCAATATTTTCAGAACACTGCCGTTTATTCCCGAACACATGACTATTCAAAAGACTTCCTGTTTTTTAACGGTGATTACCGTTCTTCTCGCCGCCAGCGTTCCGGACGCCGTTGGCGCCGAAGAAAAGACAATCCGCCTGTTCAACGGCAGAAACCTCGACGGCTGGTACACGTTCCTGAAAGACCGGGGAAGAGACGCTGACCCGAAAAAGGTGTTTACCGTCCAGGACGGACTGCTCCGGATTTCCGGCGAAGAATATGGCTGTATCACGACCGTGGAAGAATATGAGAATTATGTCATTGAAGTCGAATTCAAGACCGGAACGATGATGTTCGCGCCACGGGTCGGCAAAGCGCTTGACTCGGGCCTGTTAATTCATTCGACCGGCGAAGACGGGGCCTACTCCAAAAGCTGGATGTACTCGATTGAAGTCAACATCATTGACGGCGGTTGCGGCGACTTTATCGTCGTCGTCCCCAGAAATATTATGGACGCCGGTTATTCACTCACCACGACGGCCAAGCAGGTCCCGGGCGTTCGCGGGCTCGATTATGATGCGGAAGGCGAAACGGTTACGAAGATCAACAATGGTACGCCCACGCCCCGGATCAACCGCATCGGGCGTGACGCGAAACGGAAAGACGTTGCCCATTTCCGAGACAAAAGCGGCCTCGAAAAGCCGCCGGGGGAATGGAACGTGATGAAATGTGTCGTCGAAAACGATACCGTCACGGTTTATCTGAACGGGACATTCGTCAACAAGGCTTGGAACGTCAAGCCGCACAAAGGCCGTATCCAATTGCAGTCGGAAGGCGCCGAATATTTCTTCAAACGTGTCGACCTGCTCCCGCTGTGAGTTTTTGGATAGTGATTAGTGGTTAGTGATTAGTGGTTAAAAACCCTCATAGCAAATCCTGAACATATGCGCCCCGTAGGGGAAATCCTGTCAAAACAAATCATCCGTTTTTTTTTAACCACAAAGGACACAAAGGTTTTCACAAAGGGCACAAAGACAATGACACGTTAGCTATGTCTTTGTGTCCTTTGTGAAAACCTTTGTGTCCTTTGTGGTTAAACATCCTCATAGCCATCCTGTGAATCCTGTAATCCTGTCGAAACAAATCCTCCAGTTTTTTTCTCACACAAAGGCACAAAGGCCACAAAGGTTTTTCATCAAACAAATCCTGTAAATTCTGTTATAAAATTCTGTAATCCTGTCAAAAAAAACCTCCATTTTCCTTAACCACAACGGCATTTCCTTTTTACCGCGACATCTTGTAGGCTTCCATGATGGTGCGGTATTTCTGGGTCATGTTCGGGACTTCCCACGCGGGCATGGCGCCGGCGTCGAGGAAGCCGAGGTATTTCTCCGCGACCTGCCCGAAGTGCGCCTCGTGTCCGTTGTGGTAGTTGTCGGGGATGATGACCTCCCATCCGGCGTCCGTCCGCTTGACGGATACGCCGGGCCATGTTTTCGCGGCGGCGGCGACGGCCGCTTGCAGGGGGGCCTCCAGCGTGGACGCGTCCACGCCCGCGCGTGGCTCCAGGTAGAGCATCGGCTTGTAGCCCTGCTCCTTGCCTTGGCGGATGATGGCGGAGAGCTTGGTGCCGCGCATGAGGGAGTAGTGCGTGTCGCCGGCGCCGGGGGGGGCCTCGTAATTCCAGATGACGGATATCTTGCAGTTCACGCCGCGCAGGGTGTAGGTGAACTCGCCGTTGCAGGGGACCTGCAGGTTGCCGTCCGCGCCCTTGTACGCCTGCAGGTAGTCGGGGAACGCGGGGAGGGAGGTGGTGCGGGTGAACTGCTCGGGCGTGATGGCGGTGGTGAACGTTCTCGCCTTCAGCATCTTCACGTCCGCGTCCTTGATGACCTCCCCGGGGAAGAGCTCCCACTGCACGAGGTCAACCAGGTGCGTGGTCACGTCGACGATGCCCTCGCCCTGTTGCTTCACGTCGAAGAACCAGGGGGGGCGCTGGAGGGGGGCCCCGGCGACCGTCTTGGAGAAGTGGTGGACGCTCTCCTTGG
Organism: Kiritimatiellota bacterium; assembly: GCA_009777165.1. Classification (GTDB taxonomy): domain Bacteria; phylum Verrucomicrobiota; class Kiritimatiellia; order RFP12; family UBA1067; genus WRJS01. The sequence goes on along the minus strand of WRML01000120.1, from coordinate 2,188 downwards.
TGACGGAGGGGTCGTCGGGGGTACCGGGGTCCGTCTTGCCGAAGAGGTCGGGGAAGCCGATGAAGTGGCGCTGGAGCAGGGTCGTGATCTCGTAGCGCTCGGTCATGATGTCGTAGAGCAGCAGCTTCTTTTCGGCGGCGACGGCGAACGCCTCTTTGAGCAGGTCGAAGTCCTGGGGGGTGATGGCCATGGGCTTGTCGGCCAGCACGTTGAACCCGGCCTTGACGCTGTCGAGGATGTACTGCGTCTTCTTGGCGTTGTTGCCGGAGAGGACGACCACGTTGCCTTTCTTTTCCTGGATCATTTTCTGCGCGAAGTCGTCGCCGCGATAGACCTCCGTCTTCCATGCGGCCGGGGCGTCGGCGCGGGTGTTGAAGCCGTCAATGCGCTTCAGGTGCATCTCGAGGTCCGGGCCCTCTGGCGCATAGACATTCACCTCGGGCGAGAGGCGCGGGTACATCTGCTTCTGCACCAGCGCGGCGTGGAAGTGCCCGGGGTCGAGCGTCAGCAGGCGGACCGGCGGCAATTGCGCGTACTCCGCGAAACGCTCGCCGACCTGCGCCTCCTTGGGGTCCCCCCCGAACACCAGCACGCGGTATCGCATCGCCCACGTCTCGCCTTTCTTGATGGTGATCGAGTTGTCGTCCGGCGGCCACTGGAAGGGGGTCGGGGAGATGAAGCCGTAATCCCGCGTGAGCCACTGCGCGGGGTACCACGGGTTCGAGGGGTGCTGGAGAATCGCCAGCCCCTCGCCCTTGCCGTTCCCGCGCGGGCCGTAGTACGCGATCCACGGCGAGCGCACCGCGCCCGTGCCTTTCTGCGCGAGGTCCCCCTGCGCGTTGACCATCGTGCCGCCGTACTCGACGGACAGGTCCGGGTCCATGCGTGCGCTGAAGAGCGAGTGGTTGGTCTTCTTGACCTCGACGTCGATCAGCGCCTCCATCGTGATGTCGAAATCAATCTGGCGCACGGTCTTCGACGGCGCGGAGATGGTGATGCGGCGCGTGTCGCGGAACGGCTGGTCCGCGCCGGGGCGCGTCCAGTTGCACGTCTCCGTGATGACCACCCGCTTGCCGGTCTCCGCGACGGCGGCCCCCTCGGAGACGATCTGGCCGCGGTTGAGGCCCTCCTGCCAATAATTGCCGCCGTTCACCATGTCGCACCCGAAGAAGAGCGAGCTGTGGTGCGGGAACGTCCCGTTGCGCATGGACGTCACGCTCGCGCCCGAGGGCCCGTTCACGGGGAAAAAGAACGGGTATTTCTCCTCCGCCGAGAAGCGGTAGCTGGTGAAGAAATCGCCATCCACCGTCACGTCAATCCGCGACCCGATTTTCGTCGCCCCGATGTTCTGCGCCGAAGCCGACATCGCGCCCAACACACATGTCAACCTAATCATCCAACCTTTCATATCGTCTCCTTTTGTGGAATGGTCATCCGCAACACGTTGTTTCTCCTCTCGTGACGGATTGGGGATAAATGTAGCACAGGGACGGAGGGGATGTCAAGGCGGGCGGTACGCCCGTCGCCGAATAATCCTTTTTTTCTTAATTTTCTGTAACAAGTGCTTGCACGTTTCGTCAAATTCAGGCATACTGGTGCGCACTTTTACCAAATGAGGAAGGATGGAGGTTTTTTTATGGGCACAGGCCGTACGTTAAACAAGGCACCTCGCACACGTCCGATTAAGAGTCCGGGCGAGAAGCGCCGCCGTCTCAAGGCGCAGCGCGCGCGACTGGTGAGGTTGGGTCTTGGGGAAGAGACTGTCGTGAAGATGCAACCCGAAGCCGTGCGCAAGCTCGTGCAAAGACCCGCGAAGGTGAAGAAGCGCGTCGCCGCGTTAAGCCCTGTTGTGGCGTAATCACTCGTGTCGGGTGAAGCCTCGCGCGAGGGGGGGGGTGCTTCCCGTCGTATGGGGGTGCGGGTCCCGGCTGTAGTGACTTTCTTCTTTTTTCGGGCCCTCCGGTCAATGGTGCGTGCAACGCGCGTGCCAGTTGCCGGAGGGGTGTTTATTAATGCGGGTACATTTTTACCCTTGTGCCTGACAGGGAAAACTGCTAACGTGCTTGCGTGTTGACCAACCATGGGGGTTGGCGAGTAGGGATGTGTTCTCATTGAAGAGGAGATTGAAATGCGTACATCAGTTGTGGTCGGGAGTATTGTGGTGGCGTGCGTCGGCACTGTGGCATTT
>WRML01000119.1 GCA_009777165.1 Kiritimatiellota bacterium | reverse complement strand
ATCTTGTGCGGCGGCCCCGCCGTCGCCGGGGGGCGGGGCGAGTGAGGGGGGGGGGGCACGGACGGCAACAGGGCTGGAAGCCCTCGCGCGCGAGAGGGGACTTAGGGGACCTAAGAGACCTAGGGGACGCAGGGGGGGAATGCCCTTTCGTCCCCTTCGTCCCCTATAGCGAAATCACTTTAAAAGCATACCGTAACAACATCCCGTGAGGGATGTTTCTTTCGGTAGAAGAGAACGCAAAAAAAATCATGGCATCCCATCGGGATGCCTCTTTTAGGCGCATCCCGTGCCCCATCGGTCGCACCTGTGCCGAGAAGACGAAACCTGTGGCGTGCGGCGGCTCGCCGCCGCGTCAGTAATCCTTGTCGTCGGGCTGCTCGATGGTCTTGATGAGGCGCTCGACGAGGGCGGTGGTGCTGATGCCCTCGGAGTCGGCGGCGAAGTTGGCGATGATGCGGTGGCGCAGGACGGGGGTCGCGGCCTTGATGACGTCGCTGCAGCCGACGTGGATGCGCCCCTCCAGCACGGCGCGGGCCTTGGCCGCAAGGATCAGGAACTGCCCGGCGCGGGGGCCGGCGCCGTTCTGCACGTACTTCTTCACGAAGTCCGGCGAGCCCTCGTTCTGCGGGCGCGTGGCGCGCACGAGGCGGACGGCGTACTTGATGACGTGGTCGGAGACGGGGATCTTGCGCACGACAGCCTGAAGCTGGAGCAGCTCTTCCTTGGAGATGACCTTCTGGGGGGTCTCGGTCTGCGCGACGGTGGTGGCCTTGACGACGGTCTCCTCCTCGTCCTCCTTGGGGTAGTCCACCCAGAGGTTGAACATGAAGCGGTCCTGCTGGGCCTCGGGGAGGGGGTAGGTGCCTTCCTGCTCGATGGGGTTCTGGGTGGCGAGGACGAAGAAGGGGGCGTCCAGGGGGTAGGTCTGATTGCCGACGGTGACGCATTTCTCCTGCATGGCCTCGAGGAGGGCGGCCTGTGTCTTGGGGGGGGTGCGGTTGATCTCGTCGGCGAGGAGCATATTGGTGAAGATGGGGCCGCGGATGAAGCGGAAGCTCTTCTTGTCGGTGAGGGGGTCGTGCTCGAGGATCTCCGTGCCGGTGATGTCGGTGGGCATGAGGTCGGGGGTGAACTGCACGCGCTTGAAGCCCATGTCCAGCACCTTGGCGATGGTGGCGCACAGGGTGGTCTTGGCCATGCCGGGCATGCCGACGAGCAGGCCGTGGCCGCCGGCGATGATGACCATCATCACCTGGTCGATGACCTCGACCTGGCCGATGATGACCTTGGCGATCTCGTTGCGGATCTTCTGGGAGCGCCGCGACATCTCCTTGACGAGCCGGATGTCGTCCTCGGAGGCCCCCTGGACCTTCAGGCTGCGTTTCTGTTTCTTGGCGGGCTGCTCCGGCTCCTCCTGGGGCGCGGCGGGGGCGGGGGCGGCGGACTCGTCGGAGAAGATCAGGATGACCTGGGTGCCCATCTTGATCTGGTCGCCGTGGCTCAGAATCGCCTGCTTGGCGGGCTTGCCGTTGACGGCGGTGCCGTTGGCGCTGCCGAGGTCCTGGAGCTCCCAGCCCCGTTCCGTTTGGGTCAGCTGGGCGTGGCGGCTGGAGATGGAGTCTTCGGGGATGCAGATGGTGCAGTCCTCGCTGCGGCCGATCAGGTAGGCCTGTGAATCGGCAAGGTCGGTGAGCAGTTGCGTTTCGCCAGCCTGCTGGATGAATAGTTGAGCCATGATGCGTTTTCCTTTGTGTTACTCGTCCTCTTCGGTTGAGTCCTTTTGACGGGCCTTGAGGGGGTCGTCCTGTTTCAGCGCGACGGTCCCGATGTCTTTGACGGAGGTCGAGACGCGGATGCCCTGGAGCGCTTGACAGAAATAGTTGGGGATGGGGCCCTTGGTGTCGGGGGGGCCGATCTCTTGGCGCAGGAGCTCGCGCGTGCGCTTGACCTTCCACATGGGGATCAGCTTGCCGGTGCCCTCCTGCTCGAGCTGGTAGATCTTGACGGTGCGGGTCTGGATGTCGGTCCGCACGGACGCGTCCTGGAGCGTGATGGGGAGTGTGCGCATGTCCTGCCCGAGCACGCGGGCCTTGCCGTAGGTTCCGGGGACCCCCTCGACGCGCTGGAGGGTCTTGATGTTGAAGTAGGGGTTGGAGGCCTCGACGATGTCCTTGATGGCCTTGAGGTCGGGCGCCGTGAGGGTGCTGATCTCGCGCGCGAGCAGGATGCCGTCGTACATGGCGTTGTCGCAGACGACAAGGAGGTCGTACTTGCCGGGGGGGAGCCCGCGGAAGGAGAACGCGCCGCCGCCGCCGAGCGTGGCCAGGTACGCGGGGATGGAGAGCTCCTTGGCCGTGTTGCGCGCGTTCTTCGCCGCCGCCCCGTCCTCGCCCTCGTTCCGCGAGGCGATCTCCGAGAACCGCTGCGGGACGGCGACGACGCCGAGCAGCTCGTCCGGCAGCTCCGTGAGCGTGCCGCGGATGCCGCCGGACGCGGAGGCGTCGGGGGGGGGGTAGAGCTGCGAGGTGATGACGGTCTTGGTGTAGGGCTGGAGGCTGTTGCCGAGTTTCGTTCCGGCGGCGAGGAGCCCCCCGGCGGCGGCGGCGAGCGAGAGCGTCAGGTATGCGGTGCGTGTTTTCATCGGAGGATCCAGTTCATTTCGAGTTCGTAGGGGTGGCCGGGGAAACGCTTGACGAAGTCCTCGGCCAGCTCCTTGATGCGTGGTTTGTCGTCCAGTTTCACGAGGCAGTCCATCTCGAGCTTCATCGCGTCGGCGAGCATGGCGTTCATGGTGGTCTGTGCGCGGTAGTTCTTCAGGATGTTGATGGCGCGCCGGTAGTCCTCGAGGTACACGTACGTGCGCGCCGCAGCGACGGTGTATTCCCCCGAGAGTTTGGAGAGGGGGGACATGCCCTCCCAGTCCGAGAGTTTCTGGAGCGCCTCCTCCGTCGCGTCCTGCGCGAGGAAGGAGACGATGGTGGAGTACATGGACGCGTCCTGGACGGTCAGTATCTTCCACGCGTCGATCTTCTGCGCCATCTGGGCGGCGAGGCTCTGCGGCTTCTTGACGGCGGCGGTGGAGACGGTGTTGGTCGGGGCCCTGCGCCGCGCGGGGTCGAGGAACGGGACGTACCCCCCCGGCATCGCCACTTTCGCGCGCGCGGGGTAACGGTCCAGGGCCTCCTTGTAGAATTTCGTGGCGTCGTCCATGCTGCCAGTGAAGAACGCGTAGTCGCCTTGGCGCAGGGAGACGAAGTGCCCCTGGTCCGGCGAGATGGATGTCTCCTTGAGGAAGGCGAGCTCGCGCTTGGCGGCGTCCAGGTCGTTGATGTCGTAGAGGTAGGCGCAGAAGCGCTCGTCCTTCCAGCGGAACTTGCGCGCGCCGGAGCGCTCGGCCTTCTCGAAACGGTCAATCCAGTCGAGCAGGAGCTTGCTGTCCCGCTTCAGGCGGATCGTCTCGATGAAGCGGTCCTCCAGCTCCCAGCGTTGTTGCGGCGAGACCTTCTGGAGGCTCCCGTCCATGGCGCGGGGGAAAATCTGGCTGAGCATCACGCCGGAGCGGTACGGCTCAATCACGTCCGTCAGCAGCTGCCAGTAGTCCGGGATCCAGTCCGCGCACGGGTCCGAGCCCTGGGGGACGGCGCGGAGCATGTTGTAGAGGGCCTTGCGGAACGCCTGGCGGTCCGAGGGGTTGTCGAGCGAGCATTGCGAGGGGGTGTACTGGCTGAGCATCCGGTGCGTCGAACGCACGACCCCTGCGGCGTTCGAGCCGACCAGCGTGACGGGGACCGCGAACGTGTTGTTCACGTCGCCCGTGACGAGCCATTCGACGAGCGGCTCCGAGAGGCGCTTGTTCTTCGCGAACTCCCACGTGTACGTCACCCGGTCCGTCACGGGGGCGGCGGCCGTGTAGCCGAGCGTGAAGAGAACCACGGGGTTCTCGCCCGTCCAGAGGTAGCCGATGGGGCGCTCGTGGCCGGAGATGTTCGCGCTCGCCCGTCCGTCGCGGTAACGGATGCCGGAGATGGTGGCCCACCCGGACCGCGCGAAATCCTGCATGAGCTCAGGGACATCGTTCGTGTTGACGAGCGTGACCCTGTCGCCCTTCCAGACGACCTGCGCCTCCGTGCCGCGTCCCCGCGCGGAGTAGTGGTAATAGTCAATGCGGTGGAGGCCCTCGTCCAGGTCTACCCACTTGCCCTGCTGCCCCTTCGCCGCCGCGTTGCGCTGCCCCCCCCCCCAGCTCTGGATCGTCTTGCCGTCGATCGCGAACTCGGAGCCCGCGTTGGAGACCGTCGCAAAATAAAGCTTCTCCTTCTGCGGCGACAGGAACCCGCCGACGTACCACGAGCTGAAATCATCGTTCGCCCCCCACGGGTTGATCATGCTCCCGATGCAGGGCCACGAGCCGAAAAACGTGCCGTTGGCGGGGGGGTAAGTGTTTGGAAACTTCTTCGCCGTGTCCAGGCTCCCGTTCCCGTTCCGCGTGTAATAGATGACGCTGGGGAACAGCTTGGTGTTCGGCTTTGGGGGGGGGGTGTTGCTCTGCTTGAAAAAGACGGTGACGCCCGACCCCGTCCTCTGCTGCGCGAACACGATGCCCATCACGTCCTTTGGGTTGTGCCCGAAGATGAGATGCTCGACGGACTTGCCCTCGCTGTCGCGGACATCCGGCGTCGGGTTGCGTACCGGCAGCAGCCCCCCGTCGGGGATCATGGCGATGACGCCCAGGTCCGGGTGCGGCGGCTCCGACGACACCTTCAGGTCGAAGCGCACCGTCGCGTCCGGCACGGCCGACCAGTCTGGCCACTGCGCGAGGGTGTTTGTGCAGACGGACACCGCCAGCAGGAAAGGTAATGCACGGCATCCTCGCCGCACAAAAAACCTGAGCGGGCGGGAGCCCCCTGATATCGCCGTCACAGGCTCGTGATTTTCCATAAAACCCTTTCAATGCTTAAAGTGAAACGTCAGTATAATAAAACACCCGGATGATTGCAAGGCTTTCAATGGGGTACAGGGGAAATTATTTTTGAAATTCACTTTTTTAAATTCTTAATCTCTTGCATCCCCACCTGTTTTCCGCTAACCTATGTGTCCTTTTAGACGGAATGTGACGTGGAACCGTTTCCATTCGCTTGACAGGACACTCCACGAAAGGATATCCTTCTTGACATGAACACACGGGTTGAGGCGTATGATTTCTTTGTGGTGGGCAGCGGCATCGGGGGGCTGATGAGCGCGCTGCACCTGGCGGAGCATGGGCGTGTGTTGCTGGTGACGAAAAAGCGCCTGAACGATTGCAACACGAATCAAGCGCAGGGTGGCATCGCGTGTGTGGTGGATGCGGTCGCGGACAGTTTCGAGCAGCACATTCAGGACACGCTCGTGGCGGGCGCGGGGCTGTGCGACAGGACGGTCGTGGAGCAGGTCGTCTCGCACGGGCCGGCGCGGATCGCGGAACTCGTTGCCCTCGGCGTGCAGTTCAACCGGAAGGCGAACGGCTCGCGCCAGTATGACCTTGGCCGCGAGGGGGGGCACACCCAGCGCCGCATCTTGCACGCGGGCGACCGGACAGGCCAGCAGCTCGAATCGGTGCTGGTCAAACGTGTGCTGGTGCACCCGAACATCCAGACGGTCGAGTACGCGATGGTCATTGACCTGATCACGACGCGCTGGCTGAAGCGTCCGGGCGAGAACCGCTGTGTCGGCGCCTACGTGCTGGACCAGAAGACGAACGAGATTTACGCGGTCCGCTCGCCCTGCACCATCCTCGCGACGGGGGGGTGCGGAAAGGTCTACCTCTACACCTGCAACCCTGACATCGCGACGGGCGATGGCATCGCGCTGGCGTGGCGGGCGGGGGCCCGCATCGCGAACATGGAGTTCATCCAGTTCCACCCGACGTGCCTGTACCATCCGCACGCCAAGCGTTTCCTCATCAGCGAGGCGGTCCGCGGCGAGGGCGCGGAGCTGGTTGACGCGGAGGGTCGCCCGTTCATGCAGAAGTATGACGCGCGTGGCGCACTGGCCCCCCGTGACATCGTCGCCCGCGCCATTGACTCGGAGATGAAACGCACGGGGGCCCCCTATTGCTGCCTCGACATCCGCCACAAGTCGCGCGCGTTTTTGAAATCGCGTTTCCCGAACATCTACGAGACCTGCCTCTCGTTCGGCATAGACATCACGAACGCGTTAATCCCCATCGTGCCGTCCGCGCACTACTGCTGTGGCGGCATTCAGGCGACGGTTGACGGCAGGACGTCGATCGAAGGGCTCTATGCCGTGGGCGAGACCGCGTGCACGGGCCTGCACGGCGCGAACCGCCTCGCGAGCAATTCCCTGCTCGAGGCGGTCGTCGGCGCGTATGAGACCGCCAACCGCATCGTCAACACCTCCCCCCGCCTGCCCGGCAACCTCCGCATCCCGAACTGGGAGTACGGTACGGCGGTCGCCAGCGACGAGGCGGTGATGGTCGCGCACAACTGGATGGAGGTGCGCACGTGCATGTGGGACTACGTCGGCATCGTGCGCACGAGCAAACGCCTCATGCGTGCGAGCCGCCGCATCCGAAACCTGCGCCGCGAGATCCGCGCCTACTACTTCGACTACCTTGTCACCGCAGACATGCTTGAGCTGCGCAACCTCGCGCTCGTGGCGGAACTCATCGTCCGCAGCGCGATGCGCCGCCGCGAGAGCCGCGGCCTGCACTACACGCTTGATTTCCCAACCCCCCTCGCCCGTGCGAGGGACACACTTCTAACCCCCCCCCCCCCCCCCCACCAACAACCCACCCCCACCCCACCCCACCCCCCC
>WRML01000118.1 GCA_009777165.1 Kiritimatiellota bacterium | reverse complement strand
GAAATGGCACACCCGCCGCCGTAAACCTGCCGGACAGCAGGTTGCGCAACGCCTGAGCCATGAGCAGTGCGATCAGACCGGGCAGAAGGGTCACAAGGCCGCGTGTTCCCAACAGCGTCAAGAATAAGAACAGCGTGTTGCGGGAATACCGGCGCCAAATCACGTTACCGTCAAACGTCGAAGCCGTCGCGCCACACAGATGCGAAATCGGCGGTGACGGCACAAAATGCACCTCGTGCCCTGCCAGCCAGACGCGGTGGCAAAAATCCGTCTCTTCGTAGTAGGAGCCGAAATGCCCGTGAAAGAGAAACCCGCCCACCTTCGCAATGACCTCGCGGCGGAAAAGCAAGCACGCGCCTTTGGCGGAAAACACAGCGGCTGGCACGAGATCGTCCCCATCGGGCTGGCGCAGGTAATTGTGCAGTTGCACACCGAACCGCGTCAGGTAGGCGCCGCAATCGTCAAGGACGCCACCCAGGGCAGGAAGGGTCATCCGCCCTTGCACGACAGCCACTCCCGGATGCTCGTCCATGTAGCGCATCAGATGTGTGAACGGCTCTTCATGGATCACCGTGTCATTGTTCAACAGCAAGATATACTCGCCCGAACACGCCGGCAACCCGATATTATTCCCGCCGGCAAACCCAGGATTGCCAGGGGAACGGATATAGACCGTGTTGTCGTAAGCCTGCACCAACACCTGCGTCTCTGGGGTATCCCCATTATCGACGACAACCGTCTGCGGCATCGTCGGGCAGGCCGCGCGGATGGACGCGAGGCACGCACCGAGCAAATCATCCCGTCGATAGGTCACAATCAATATGGATAAGCGCGAAAACATTCCCGGGTATTCCGTAACAGCCCATTGGACGACTTTCACTTCTTAAAAACAAAACACCATTATTGCTATTTTTGTGAAAGTTACAATCAAAAAGATGTCAGTGCCGTCAACGTCCTCCGCTGCGAGCGACCCCTTATAGCTCACAACCGCGACAGCACATACTGGCAGTTGACGAGCTTCTCCAGCAGATCCTGCGGGATGTAGAAATAGTGATTGGAGGATTCGTAACCGATGCGCGAGTCGGCCTCCACCAGCGGGAGCAGCTTCCTGACAACCGCGATCTCGTCCGTCACGATACGCCGCATGGCCTCCTTGTCGCCCCTGTCCCGCGCCGCAACAAACGCCGCCTGGTTCGCGCACGACGCGAAGTGCAACGCCTGCGCGCGGTACATGTCCAGCTCGCGCCGCGCCTCCGCCTTTACGCCGTCATCCATTTTCTCGATGGCGATACCGAACATCGCGCAACCATTCTCACACCCTGCGGCGACCTCGCGCATCTGCCGTATCCAGACCTCCTCGGGATAGACGGCCCGCCACGCCGCCAGGTCGTCATACGGGAAACCGACCATCGTCGCCGTGTAACCTGTCGGGCGCAGGTAGAACGGGTTCGCGGGCCCGACGTGCTGCGGGCCGTGGTACAGCGTCCCGATATGGTAGGGGTACTCGCGGAAGCCGTCCGCAAAAAACTGCCACGCGATGTGCACCGCATTCACTGGCTTGGGCCCGTACCGATCCCGCGCCAGCGCATCCAAGACATCGTCAACGCCCGCGCCTTTCGCGGCGCGGTGAAACACGTCGAGGTTGGGCGACGGATAGCCCCCCAGGCTCCAGCTCAGCATCAGGCCGTCCACGCCCGCCGCGGAGAGGCTTTTGGCGTGTTCCGCGACCAGCCCCATCACGGGCAGGTAGGGGAACGACCCCAGCTCCCACGTCGTGCCGGCCTGAACTTTCGCGACGCACTTCATGCCGCGCGCCTTGGCCGCCGCCCAATGCTTCGTCGCGCGCGGCCCGGGCCCGACGGCGGAGATGGAATACTCCCCGACCGCCGACGCGACCCCCCCGCGCTCAATCGGCAGCTGCCACTCACTGACCGACATAAACCAGCAGTCCGCGGGCAGTTTCCCGATGACGTCCACCGCGTCGCCGTGCCCATGCCAGCCCCAATCCCAGACGATTACCTTCGCATCGGGGGCCGCGCGTTTCACACCGTCTCGGATGGTCCGGTTGACCTCCGCGATCATCTCCGCATAATCGCGGTTTTCGCAATGCTCGCATTGCGGGTGCACGTTGTGCGCCGCGCAGCTGGTCTCGTTCTCCGACGCGGTGATGGTGAACACCCCCCCCAGCCCCGGCACACGCGTGAACACGTCCGCCAGCGCGTCGCACATCCAGCGCCGAACCTCCGGGGTGGACGTGCACATCCGGACGTTACCGTCGCGCGTCTTCACGCCGCGCATGGCCGTCCGTTCTGGCCGCGCGTCGAAAAAGGCGGCGGGCATCGCGCGCGGTTCGTTCATGTAGAGGTAAACCTGTATGCCGTATTTTCGCGCGCGCTCAACCAGCGCCCGGAGGCCCGCGATACGCTTCTCGCACCCCTCGCCGAACTCGGGGAACGCGGGGTCCCTCGCCAGTGTCCGCAGGACCGTGTGCACCCACACCCCGTTCACGCCCTGCGCCGCCAAACGTTGCAGCAGACCCTCTGGGTAGGACGGCACATCCGGCGTCGCCAAGGGGTCCCCGTATTCCGCGAAGTACGAGAAGATGAAGCGCAGGTCAAACGGCGATGCACGGTCAGGCGCGGCAGGGGGGGGGATCTCGCCCATCACCTGCAGGTTGGGGATGAACGCGAAACGCGGCTCCCGCGACTCCGGGGGGGAGGGGTACTCCACGTTCGGCATCGGGTAATCCTGCGCGTTCAGGTAAGCGTCGTCCCACACCAATGTTTCGCACGCGGGCTTCATGTTCCCCAGTTTGACGAAGAGGAAATCATCCTCCAGCAGATTGAAATGGAGCTGTTCCCGCGACTGCCCCAGCAGCGTCAGCAACTGGCCGTAAGGGAGCAGGTGCCAGTTGCGCCGCAACACCGTGATGTAACCCCGCGTCTGCCAGTCGGGGGACACCTCCCCCTGCGGCGGCAAGCCCATGGCCGCCGCCAGCGCCTCCACCTGCCGGGGTGCCGCGCCGACCACCTCCGCCAGCCGCGCCTTCGGCACGCATGTCCAGTTGCGGAACACGAAGCAATGCATCCGGCTTGGGAACCACTCGGCATCCAGCACCGCCTTGTCCCCCCCCTCTCCCGGCAGCTCCACCGCCTTCACCGCGCATGACCAAACAACACTGAACAACAACCGCAAAACGAACTTCATTCGCTCAATCCCTCACATTCACTTAAAATGCGTTAGAAAAACGGCATCAGGATGTTCCGTGCGGCGCGGAGCGCCCACTCGCGGTCTTCGAGGGTTCTGCCAAACGTGTCGTCCTCGACCTCGATGCAGACGGGCCCGCGGTAACTCGTCTCCATCAGTGCCGCCATGAACTTCGCCCAGTCCAGATCGCCGTACCCGGGGATGCGCGGCTGGTGCCATTCCAGCGGGTTCGCGAAGATGCCGACATCGTTCAGGCGGTCGCGGCGGATCTTCACGTCCTTGGCATGGAGGTGGAACAGCTTGCTTTCAAATTCGTTCAACGGCAACAGCGGGTCCATCTGCTGCAGGATGAAGTGAGAGGGATCGTAATTCAGGCCGAAGCTGTCGGACGGGATGTCGCTGAACGCACGCCGCCAGATGGCGGGCGAGGTGAAGAGGTTCTTGCCGCCAGGCCACTCGACCTGGGTGAAGAACATCGGGCAGTTCTCGATGCCGATGCGCACGCCGTGATCCTCTGCATACGCGATGAGCGGCCGCCAGGTCTTGAGGAAGCGCGGCCAGTTGTCGTCCACGCTCTTCGTCCAGTCGCGGCCGACGAACGTGTTGACCTGCGCCAGCCCGAGGAGGGAGGCGGCCTTGATGACCTTTTTGATATGCCCCACCGCGACCTGCGCCACCTGCGGATCGGGATCCAGCGGGTTGGGGTAATAGCCCAAGCCTGAAATCCCGATGCCATACGAATCGCACAGGCCGCGTATCGCGTCCGCCTGCGCACGCGTAAATTTCGTCACGTCCACATGCGTCACACCCGCGAACTTCCGCTCCGCCTTGCCGGCCGGCCAGCACATGAGCTCCACGCAGTCGAACCCCTCGTCTGCGGCGAACGCCAGCACGTCATCCAAACTCTGTTCCGCTAAAATCGCGCTCACAAACCCTAACGTCATCATGATGATTCCTCCTTTTTAAAAATGTTAGTTTATCATTTTTTTACCACAATGGACACAATGGTTTGCACAATAAACACAAAGGATACACGAGGCGATTCGAGGCGGTATCCGCCCTTAGTCTTCCGTTGCGAGGGCGCCCAGTTTCACTTTCAGGGGGGCGAGCTGGCTTTCGAGGGCGGCAAGGACGGGATCGTCGCGGAACACTTCGGGCGCGAGGGGGTTCGCCTCCTTCCATACCTTGTAGCTGGCGGCCTCCTTGTCTGCCTCCGCCTTGATCCTCGCCTGTTCATATTTCAGCGCGCGCAACTGGTCGAGGCTCTTGCTCCTTGCTGGGCCGGTCTGTTTTTCAGCCTTCTCGTTCAGTTCCGTCGCCTGTTTGATGCTCTCGGCGTACCGTTCCTGTGCGCGCTTTGCGGACGCGAAGTGGGGGCTCCTCTCGTGTGTGGTTTTTTCGATCTCCGCCTTGCGCTCGGCGATCTTTGCCTTTATCGAATAATATTCGGTCAGGTCGGAGAGTATCTCAGAAGGAATGGTGTCGGGTTTACCCTCGAAAACGGCAAGCGACGTGCAATCGAGCAGGAAGGGCCCGGTCCAGTCGTCGCCCTGCTTCACCTTCGCCTCAAACACCATGTTTTTGGAGGAGGTCTTGACGGAAGAGAAATCGAACAGCACCCCCCCTGGCAAGATTCCGAGGTTCTTACCGTCCAGGGTGTAGTAAGGGGTGGGCGACTTCGTGAAGCCCCAGCCGCTCGTCGGCCCAGAGAAAACAACCTTTGTCACGGTGTCCTTGGTGTCCGGTTTTAGCAGATCCTCTTTTCGTTCCGGCGCTGTTTTCTCGCTGGCTTTGAGGCTCGACATCCCCGCCCCAAGGCTGGTGCCGGAAAGACGCGACGCCTGTGCCGACACAATCAGCGCGGGGAGGGCACATACGATTGCACACATTCTTTTCTTCATACGGTCTCCACTTGAAAAGAATATCAAATCAAAAGAGGTGTGCTGTGCGCAAGGCAAAAATACGGAAAATGAAAAAAAAAGAAAAACACACCGCACAGTCTGTCATAAGGCGTGTTGGGACAGAAGAAAAAGGTACTTCCCCCGGGCGTTCCGGAAACGAGCGCTTGCCCTCCCGGAATAGACAGTTTTATTTTGCACTTCGCGCTTGCCATCCCGTCTGGGATGGTGTATGCTGGGCCTATGATTCGGGATGTTTTAGATGTGCACATGATCCTGTGCGTTTGGTTGTTGGCAACGGCGTTCTCCGCGTTTGCCGATACGGCCACCCACCTCGGCTTCGACATCCATTGGCCGTTGCGGGAACCGTCGGCGGCTGCCAGTAAACGCCGGCCGCTCCTTCAGGGGGATGTGACCGCCCAGATCGCCGGGCAGAACACGCTGCAGATCGTTGTGCGGATAACCCGCCCCTCAAGCGAAGAGCAGCGGGCCTTCTGGAACATGACGCTCGCCTACCCGGAGCATAACGGGTGGATGCCGGCCGTCCGCGTGTGGGATAAAGACCAGCAGTGGCTCTGGCCGAACCTGCCCTACCTGCTTCGCGCGACAGGCGCGCAACGCATCGACCGCTACGGCGGGTGGGATCCCGGCCACCATGTGGACAACGACTTCGCGGCAATCCTGATCCGGGCCTGCGACGCATCCGGCGCGGAATCGGCCGCCACCGCCGAACGCCCCCTTGTCTCGGCGGAATGGTATCCGGACGGCCTTGCCCCGGACACCGAGACGGACATCCACACCGTTGTTCATGCCGCGCGTTCGGACGCGTTCACGATCCCGCTAACGGAGCCACGCGGCGCACTCAAAATCTGGCTGATCTACGCGGATTTTTTCGGCTCGCCTGTGCCGCGCAGTTGGCCGAAGGAACGCGAGTTCAACGGCGGTATTTTGAAGTTTTTTTCCGTCACATGGTCAACGCAACCCCAGCAAGGTTATGCCCTCACGATCGAGGAGAGCACCCCCCCCGGGCCCACGCGGTTCGACTGGAAGCGCTGGCACGACCGCCCGACTGCCAACGACATTCCCGATGCCCCCCCCCGCCTCACGTTTGGCGGTGGCGCAGACTAGACAAGGGGACTCCCCCGTGCCTCTGTGAAAAAAAGCTGTTGTTCTCTCGCACACGATTCTGCTATGATTCCCCCATCATGATTCAACAAAAAAACGATCCGCAGCAGGGTGGGCTTTCGGGGGAACTGAAGTACCCCGCGCAGTTCCACTTCCGTATCATCGCCGACTCCGGGGTTGACATCAGGCCCGGGCTGGCGCAGGTCGTCTCCGCGTATCAGGTCACGACCCCCCTCGCGCCCTCTCACGTCTCGCCGGAGGGGCGTTACGCCGCCTACGCCGTCTCCATCCTCATGCAGAGCCGCGACGAGATGGAAACCTTCGACGCCGCCGTCCGCAAAATCCCCGGCGTGCACATGCTCCTGTGATGCTGTTCTCAAAACTAGAAACTAAAAACTCCTTCATCATGTTCGATCTCATCATCAGAAACGGGAACGTCATTGACGGCACGGGGGGACCCCCGCAGCGCGTGGATGTCGGCATCGCGGGCGACCGTATCACCGCGCTCGATGACTTGGCCGCCGCCGGGGCCAACAGTCTGCTTGACGCGCAGGGGCTCGCCGTCACGCCAGGATTCATTGACGCGCATTCGCATTCGGACACGTATCTGCTCATCGAGCCAGACGC
>WRML01000117.1 GCA_009777165.1 Kiritimatiellota bacterium | reverse complement strand
CCCCCCCCCCCCCCCTGGGGAAAGCGGGGGGCCCCGGCCGGGGGGCCGCGGAAAGCCGGGGGTTGTCCCCGGGGCCCCCCGGGGAAAGGGTGCCGGGGCGGGGGGGGGGGGGAGGTGTTCGGGGGAGTGCCCCCCGAAAATTTCCACCCCCCCCCTGCGCAGCCAGTCCGCCAGCGCGTTCGGGCGCGAGTCGCAGCCGCTCACGCGCCACCCGCGCCGCGCGAGCAGGTGTGCGAGGCCCGCCATGCCCACGCCGCAGATGCCCATCAGGTGGACGGAGGAGCCGTTACCGTTTTGCCAAACGCTTTCCATTTTCACTGAACAGTTAAGAGTTAATAATTAATAGTTAATAGTTGAGGCTTTAAAATTAACTATTAATTATTAACTCTTAACTATTAACTCTTTTCCCTAGAAACTCCACTTATACATTAGCCGCGGCCCGTCCTGCTCGTTGCGCAGGAGGCGCAGCATCTCGGACTGGAAACCGAGGCCGGGGCGGGCGATCAGATCCATCAGCCTGACTTGCTCGCCGTAGCGGAAGATTTTCACGCCCTCCTCCGCGCCGAGCAGATCGGCGATTTTGAGCTGCGCGTCCTCGGCGTAGCCGATGCCGTCAATGAGCTTGTGGCGCAGGGCCTCCTCCGCGCCGAAGATGCGGCCGTCCGCGAGCGGCGCGACGACATCCTTGGGTAAGTTGCGGTGCTGCGCCACGAGCGACACAAACCGCCCGTGCATCACGGTGACGATGCCCTGCAGCATCTCCTGCTGCTCGGGGCTCATGTCCTTGAACGGGTTGAGCATGTCCTTGTTCTCGCCGGAGGTGATGGTCACGTCGCTGATGCCGATCTTCTGCGCGAGCTCCTTGAAGTTGTACGTCTGCATCACGACGCCGATGGAGCCGGTGATGGTCGTCGGGTGCGCGAGGATGTGGTCCGACACGAGCGCGATGTAGTACGCGCCCGAGGCGGCGGTGTCGCCGAAGATGGAGACGATGACGCGGTCCTCGTCCGCCTCCTTGAAGCGCAGGAGGGCGCGGTAGATGATGTCGCTGTCCGTGATGCCGCCGCCGCCGCTGTTGATCTCGAGGATGAGGCCCTTGACGTGCTTGTCGTGCGTGGCACGGCGGATAGAGCGCAGCACGGTGTCCGACCCCTCCCCCCGCCAGCCGCGGTTGCCCAACAGAATCATCCCTTCCACGGGGATACGCACGACCTTCACCTTGCCCTTGCCCGACGACCACTGTTCCACCATGAATGGTGTCTCATCCACCCCTGTGCCCGAGGCGTTTAGCGAGCGGAGGAACCCCAGCCTCTCGCCGCCGCCGTTCAGCATCATGAGTATGGGCCCTGCGAGGACCAGCATCGCCAGCCCCCCCAGCCCCGCACAAATAGCGATCGCGATCAGACACCCTCTTGCGCATCCCCTCCGCTTCGACTCTTCCGTTTGATTCGTTTCCATGAGACATCTCCCCTTTGCAAAAAAGAAAAGTATAGCAGGGAGGGGGTAACAGTGAAAGGCAAAAAGAACCAATTCGCAGGGGCCGCACATTTTTTCATTTGTTTTCTCCACGCGAAACGCTACACTTATCCCCCATGAAAACAAGACCGTATCAGACAGTGCTTTTCCTCGGCGACGGCATGGCAGACGAGCCGATCGCCGAACTCGGCGGCCGTACCCCCCTCCAGGCCGCGCAGAAACCGAACATGGACGTGATCGCCCGCAACGGGCGCAGCGGCACGATGCTCACCTTGCCGGACGGGTTTCCCACTTCCAGCGACGTGGCGAACATGTCCGTGCTGGGATGCGACCTCGCGCGTGAGTTCTGCGGGCGTGGGCCCCTCGAGGCCGCCAGCAAAGGCATCACGCTCGGCGCAAACGACATCGCCTTCCGCATGAACATCGTCACGGTTGACGCGGACGGCATCCTCCGCGATTTCTCCGGCGGGCACATCGCCCAGCACGACGCGGACGAGGCGGTCGCGCTGCTCAACGCGAAACTGGGGACGGACACCATCCGTTTCTACCCCGGTGTCAGCTACCGCAACCTCCTGATCCTCTCCGGGGCGGAGTTCAGCGCGGATGTCGCGTCTGACAAGCCCGACGACAACCACGGCAACCCCGTCGCGGGGCATCTGCCCCGCGCGACAACTCCTGCCGGCGAGCACACCGCCGCCGTACTGCGCGACCTCACCGCGCGCGCCGCCGACCTGTTGGCCGGGCGCGAGGCAAACGGTATCTGGCTGTGGAGCGGCGGCAAGGCGGGCGCCATCCATGACATCTGCCAACGCTACACCATCCGCGCCGCCGTCATCTCCGCCGTGGACGTGATCAACGGCCTCGGCGCCTGCATGGGCATGGACGTGATCAACGTCCCTGGCGCGACAGGTTACATTGACACCAACTACGAGGGTAAGGCCGACGCCGTCCTGAAGGCGTTGAGGGACGGGTACGATTTCGTCTTCGCGCACGTCGAGGCGATTGACGAGGTCTCCCACGCTCAAGACCTGAACCTGAAAATCAAGACCATCGAGGATTTCGACCGCCGCCTTGTCGGGCGCGTGATGCGCCACGCCGGGGAGGGGGTCGCCTACGCCGTCCTGCCCGACCACCCCGTGCCGATCGCGACCGGCAAGCATACCCGCACCCCTGTCCCGGTCGCCGTGTGGCAACCCTTGCCCGCCACCCCCGACGCGGTGCAAACCTTCGACGAGGAAGCCGCGCAGCACGGCTCGCTGGGACTGCTCAAAGGGTCTGACCTGATGGATCTGCTGTGTGGGGTTCATCAATCGTGCAACATCCGCGACGGCATCCAGCCGCGGCGCCCGGCGTAGTCGATGCGCACCCAGTCCCCGGCGGTCTCGATGGGCGTGACGGGCGTGTCGGGATGGAGGACAAAGACAACTTTCGCGTTCGCGGATGGCGCGAAACGGACCTCCGCGTATCCGGCCGTCGGACGCGTCGCCTGTTCTGGCTGGGCGCGGACGCGGTACGTCACCCCCCCCCCGATGCCGAGCAGCACCACCGCCGCGACGATGCCGATGCGTGTGTGCGCCCCGTACAGCTGGAAGAACACAAAACAGGCGACAAGCGCGAACGAGCCGAACACCAGCATCGGCACAAACCGCCGGACGCCGTGGTTGACCTGCTCAAGCGTTACCCCCTGCCCTGCGGTACCGGACGATGATGCCGTGTCAATGACACGCACGGCATCGGTCTTCGGTACGGCGGATGCGTCCGTGAACGTGACCCGGAACGGGCCCGCGACCGCCTCCTCATAGTTGCGCGTGACCGGGTTGAAGTACGAAAAACGGATCGCGCCGATCTCGAGCGCGTTGGTGGATTGCGGGATAAAAACCTGCTCCGACTGTAAAACGGACACCTCGCGGGTTTTCTCCTTCACCGGGTAAACTTTAAACCCTTCCGCGCCCTGTGGCACGGGCATGGCGACGTTCCGCAGATCGCCGTCGCCCGTCACGGACACCGAAAGCGTGAGGAGATCCCCCGGCTGGGCGGTCGCCGACGAAAGCTGCGCCTCCAGCTTCACCGTGCCGACCGCACCGCTGAAGTTTTCGGGCTTGCCCGCTTCGGGCAACGATTGGATCGTGAGCGTGAACGGCTCCGCGACACGTTGTGTCGAGCGCGAGACGGAGGAGGAGAAAAACCCGTTTCCTGTCCGTTCCGTGATCATGCCGTGCAGACGGGGGCGGAAGGACACCTCATCGGCGACCGTCGCCAGCGCCTGTGCCTTAAACCTCAGCACGTCTATCGTCGTTTTCCCGTCGCCGGCCTTGCGCTGGAGTTTGGGCAACGGCGCGAACGGCTCAAAGGAAAGCGCGTCCGTGCTTTCCGGGAACTCGGAGAAGCGCAAATCCTGCGCCTCGCACCCGAGCGGCAGCTCGATCTCGAACCACAGCTCGAACGGCTGGTTCACGAACACGTGCTCCGGCTTCGTGTGGAAGCGCACCGCGCGGATTTCCGCCGCAGACGCCGCGCCCGCGCAGAGCAGCAGCCCCAATAGCATTTTCTTACACAAAGGCACAAAGGACACAAAGGGTTTATTCTTTCTCGCAGAGACGCAAAGATGCAGAAACGCAGCATTTTGCAGACAACATTTTCGTTGAATCGTTTCACTGCGCCTCTGCATCCCTGCGTCTCCGCGAGAAAAACGCTGAAGCCATGTCTTTATGACCGTTGTGCCTTTGTGCGAGAGAACGCTCATATCATTGCCATCCTGTAAAAATCCTGTAAATCCTGTCCTAAAAACCGTTGTGCCGTTGTGCGAGATCCCCGGCACGACAGGCCAGCGCGACATTCTCGGCATGGGAATAATATAGACCATTCTTCGGTTTTCCTCAATAGTCGAGCCTTAAAAAGTCATTTTCACGCGGCATGGGCATAGCGGCAGACCGGATGGGGTGAAAACAGGCGGAGGAATATACGCACAAAAAGGGAGGCCTCACGCCGCCACTTGTTCATCATCCGCTTGAAGTTGACCGCGGCGGCCGCGAGCATCCCGTTGACCGCGTCGCCCACCACGCCTTTGAGGAAGTTGCGCCCGAGGCGGTGGTCCGCCTTGGCGTGCCCGATGACCGGCTCGATCGCCGCCCTGCGGCGGAAGAACGGATGGTTTCGGTCGAGGGTGTCCCCGAGTCCGAAGAAGAAGGTCTGCTGCCGGTCGGTGGCGGGCTTAGCGTACATCGGGTCTCTCCTGAATCGTGTGGATGAATCTGCAAGGTTTCAGATCATATAGTATTAAACCTTGCAGTTCCTGTCTACCCCTTTTTGCTCTTTTTGTGCATTTCGCCCTCATAGCCGGCCAGTATAACAAATTCTCAAAGAACATCAAATCACAACCTGATGAAACAGGAGAGAAGAAGATGAGCTAGTGTCTATCAGCGTAAATAAAAATAATTATTGTTTTTCGACGAGCCATGCCGTATACTCTTTCTCTTTCAACCCGATCCACAAAAGGAGTCGACGATGGCACGCAAGGCAAAGCGAATCGAATGCGACGGGAAAACCCGTCAAACATTGGAAACCATGGCCAAGAGCCACAGCGAAGAGGCAAGGCTCGTCCGGCGCTCACGCATCGTGCTCGGGTGCCTGGACGGAAAGCAAATAAAAGACATCGCAAGCGAACTCGGGGAACAGGCCGATGTCATCATCAAATGGCGCGGCCGCTTCGAGGCGGAGGGCGTGGCCGGCCTGCGTGACGCGCCGCGCCCCGGAAAGCCCGTCACGTACGGCGCGGCATGGAGGGCCTCCGTCCTTCAAAAGTTAAGCGAGGCGCCGCCCCACCCGTATGCGCGGTGGGACGGGCCGCTGCTTGCGTCCGCGCTCAACACGTCCGGGGACGCCGTGCAGCGCCTGCTGAAAAAGGAAGGCGTCCAGCTTGCGCGCATGCGCACCTGGTGCGTCAGCACCGACCCGGAGTTCACGGCGAAAGCCGCGGACATCGTCGGGCTGTATCTGAACCCCCCGGAAAACGCCGTTGTGCTGTCGGTGGACGAGAAACCCGGCATCCAGGCGTTGTCCCGGACGACGGGGTATGTCAAGACCCGCAGCGGGAAGATGGTCAAGGCCGTGAAAAGCACGTACCGGCGCAACGGGACGCAAACCCTTTTCGCGGCGCTTGAGGTGGCCACGGGCCTTCTGCACGGGCGCACGGCGAAAAGGAAAAGGCGCGTGGATTTCCTTTCCTTTATGGATGATGTGCTCAGCGAGCTCCCGTCTTCGGAAACGGCGCATTACCATGTGATTCTGGACAATTACTGCATTCACAAGCGGTGTGACGAGTGGCTGGCGGCTCACCCCAACGTGACGTTTCATTACACGCCCACCTCGGCAAGCTGGCTGAACCAGGTTGAGATATGGTTCAACCTCCTGTCGAGGAAGGTGTTGCGCGGTGCGAGTTTTGATGACACGGACGCCTTGGCCCGGGCGATTGAGGCTTACATAAAGGCCTACAATGAATCCGCGGAGCCGTTTGTTTGGAAGAAACGGGAGGTCTACGGCTCACAAATTACAAATACTTTGGCTAGTTTATGCGGATAGACAATAGTACGGGAGGAAAAACCTGATATGGTATTCGTTCTCGAGCATCGTGCGCCACCACCTGTACCTGAAGAGCCTCCCTTCCGCCTCAGCACGAAAATCATCAAGCCAACCAAGCAACCGTGACGCATTTTCTAAAAACTAAAAACTGGAAACTAAGTACAAAAGCATGTTATGCTTTTGTGCCATCACGTCCAACCTCGCCAATTGTCTTTTGAACACGGACGGGAAGATTTATTACCCCGACCCGGGAAACCAAGCGTTCAGGAATTATTTTGTATCCACCGTCCAGGCCTTCCAGATTGTCGCCGTGGACGTGTGGGAGGAATACCATTGTCGCTTCGGTGAGATTCACTGCGGCACAGCCGCAGTACGTTCGTTGCCGCACACACCACCATGGTGGGAAAATGACGTGATAAAAACAAAGTGGAAGGATGAGAAATGAAGAAGTTACTGGCACTACTTGTGATGACGGTAAATGCGTTTGCCGTGGAGAAAAAGGAGTTGATGCCTTTGATTGAGGAGGCATCAACCAAACGGGAATCCGCTTACGTGGAAGTGAGAAAAAAAATCGTGGACTACGGCAAGGATGCCATCCCCATACTTGGTGAGATTGCGGTTGATGAATCGTTACCGTGGCAACAAAGATTAGTTGCACGTATCTGCTACGAGCGTATCGAGGGGAAATCAATTTTCAGTATTCCTCAGCACCGGGATTAATTTTTCGCAGTCGAGCAGGCAATCGAACATGAGTTTTGACAGGGGGGATGCGAGGCCGGATTTCCTTTTGTGGGTCTTGACGCAGTTGA
>WRML01000116.1 GCA_009777165.1 Kiritimatiellota bacterium | reverse complement strand
CGAGCAGGCGGTTGCCCGCCTTGATCGCTGCGGCCCGTATCATGAGGGCCTGCTCGTGGTCGCAGCAGAACGGGCGTTCGACGTGCACCCATTTCTCGGTCTTCAGCGCCGCCATGATATGCACGAGGTGGTCGTCCGAGCGCGTCGCAATGTCAACAAGCTCCACGTCGGGGTCTTGCAGCAGATCCTCCAGATGGCGGTACGCATGGCACTCGGGATAGCGTGCCGCGACAAGGCTCCTACGCTCCTTGATGGGATCGCAGGCCGCAACAATCTTGAACAGGTGCGGATAGAGATCCAGCTCCGCACAATGCGTCTCAAAACCAGCCCGGCCTAACCCGACGATGCCGACGCGAACCGGGGGGCGTGTCGTCTGAACCATACTCTCACCTCCACTTGTTTGCCCAGACCCCATTGACTCGATGATTGTCTGTCACACGTTAAAAGAAGTTTATCGGGTTTCCGTTTTCGAGTCAATCCTTAATGTGCGGGGTCGGGCGATTTCTCCAGCGCTCGCATGGTGAAGAAGCGGTAGTCGGTGTGCGAGCCGTCGCCCAAGGTGAAGTCCGCGCTCATCTTCCCGTTCGATACGTTCGGGGTCTCCACGGAAATGCCCGTCCAGAACGCCTCCTCGTCCGTCAAGCTGCATTTGCCGTAAATGAAATACGTGAACGCGCCGTTCAGGGGTTCCCATTCCAGCGTCGCGACATTGTCCGGCGAAACCGTGATGGCGGTGACGGGGACATTCACGAGGCTCGAATGAGGGTCATCCATATCGGGGTGGGGGAGGATGCCGGTGTCCGCCGTCGTGAGCACCGTGAGTGTCCGCATAGACCCGTGATGCGACCCGTCGAAATAAAACGTGCCTCTCGCTTGACCCGTAGCGGTCCCGCCCCACGCCATGAGGCGGAACAGGATAAAGGAAGAGGCGGAGACGTTGACGGCAGGCCAGCTGCGGTCATACGGGTACAGGCTATTGCCGCTCGGCAGGGAAATGATGCCGCCGATATCCTGCCACGTCCCACCGTCGAGGCAATACTGCCACTGGGCAGACGTGGGCCCCGAGCTGGATTTGTACAAGGTCGTTTGGATGCCCGTGACAGGCAGGGGGGACGCGGTTCCGTTCGTCAGCGAAAAATAGAAATAGCTTTCGCTGGACACAGCCGCGCTCTCTGTGGCGTTCGTAAAACGGTAGCCGCCCCAGGCGTTTTTCATACCGGAGTATTGGTTTGCGGAGACCCCGTTGCCGCGCCGAAGCCCGCCGGTACTGAACCCGGGGGCGATCGTCGCCGGAAGGTAAGGATCCGGACCGTAGTTTTGCGGACCGCCGGGGAGCAGGGGGCTGTTGAAGTTCCACTGCGCAACGACCTGCGCGCTGGTCTGCGCCAGCACGAAAATTGCGAAACCGGCGGCTGCCGTCATCTTCCTCTGTTGTACTGTCATACGACCTCCTCGTCGTTTGGTGAAGTTGATAAAGGTTTCATTATGCGAACCGCAGGGCCTAAAAGTCAAGAGGGAATTATAAGAAAAAAATCAAGGCGCATGTCCAATACCCTGTTGCTTCCTTTTTTATGCGTAACTGTGCACACCCTTGAACATGCTGGAGATGTTGATCCACGTGAGGGTCAGGATGATGAAGAGCAGGCCCAGGAGCAACAGGATGGAAAGCACACGGGGATTGCGGACGCCGTTCTTGAGGCGGTAGTGGAAGTACGCCCCGTACACGAACCACGTGGCGAGCGACCACATCTCCTTGGGATCCCACTGCCAGTAATGCCCCCAACAGATTTTGCCCCAGAGCGAACCCAGCAGCAGCCCGAGCGTGAGCAGCACAAACCCCATCGCGGCGGTCTGGCGTGAGGCGGCATCGAGCTGCCGGACACGGGAAGGCGCGGCCCACAGCATCGGCAACGCCATGAACGCCGCGCGCGCAAGCACGATGTACGCCGCCACATAACTCCCGACGTGCGGGACGAACAGGTGGCTCTGCAACGCCGGCGGAAGCTGGCGGATACCCTCTTTGAACACAAACCCCGCAGGAAAGAGAATCAGTACGCCCAGCAACGCATCCTGGAAACGGGTGTCCAGCCCGGTCTGCTTTTTACTCAGCAACGACAACGGCCACAACGCCGCCGCCATGCAGAGGAAAAACTCGAACAGGTTCTGCATGGGGGGGTACCAGTGTTTCGTCTGCACCCACCGGTAGGCGACCGACACCACGGCGGCGACAAACCCCGCGAACCAAACACCATGCCCCAACGTCTGTTGTTTTTTGTTGCGCAACAGGATCGCCGCAACAAGGAACGTGGCCATGGTCAGGTAGATCAGCCCCCCCTGGGGGGGCCATTTAGGTGTCATGGTCTCCCCTCCCCCCCGTTCGGCTTGCGGGGACACTCGCCCTCCATGCCGACGCCACCTTTGAAGACCCGCGCCGCGAACCAGATCGTCCCCAGGAACAACGCCGCAAAACCCGTGTAGACGACGTACAGCCCAGGGTCGCGGATGAACTGCAGAACCGTGTACGTCACGGGGCGCCCGTAATGGTCGGTGCTCTCCCCCCAGCTCATCTGGTAGATGTGGTAGCCGTGGGCGCGGGCGGGGTGGTTGACGAGGACATCCTCGGTGCGGGGGGCCTTGCCCGGCTCCAGGATCGTGATGCGGCTGCGGTACTCGCGGGGGAGGCCTCCCTTGTAAAACGCCACGGTGAAGGTGTCGAGGTGGACGGTGAAAGGGAGTTTGCCGAGGTATTCGTTCAGCGTGGCCCCCCCCCAGAGCGTGTCCATTGTGTCGCCGTCAATCAGCGCCATCGCGCCAGTCACGGGGCGGTCTTCTGATGTTGTGCGGACGGCGTGCTGCCCGATGAGCCACCCCCCCATGACACACGCGCACCCGATGTGGATGAGCACGGAATCGTAGCGCGTGCGGCGAATCGCGCGAATGCCCGACACCACGAGGCCGATTGCCAGCACGAGCGTCACACGCTGACAGAGGATAGTCGTGATCCACGCCATCTCCCCGATGTGATAGGTGACGTTAAACATCGGCACGACCAGCGTCTCGCGCTGATGAGGCGTACATCCCATCAACGCGCCGGAAACCTCCGCCCCAAAAAACGCCAAGACAACCGCCCCCCCTGCGAACAAGAGGCACAGCCACATCGCGACGCTCAGACCAAGCAGTTTCTGTAACCAGCGTGACATTACGGGAACCCACAATCCGTTTTGAGGGAAACAGTCCTTTCCCTTAAAAGATGAAACCATTGTTACACAATCTTTTCCAAAACGCAAGGATGAAGGGCGTAGCGTTTCACATATCTTGACTACAGGACGACACGCCTGCTGGACGATACATTAGGGCGTGTTATATAGTGAAATCACTTTTAAAGCATACCGTAACAACATCCCGTTAGGGATGTTTCTTTCGGTAGAAGAGAGCGCAAAAAAATTATGGCATCCCATCGGGATGCCTCTTTTAGGTGCATCCCGTGCCCCATCGGTCGCACCTGCGCCGACGGGGGCCCCTTTTCCTGCGGACATGGGGGGAAGGACGTTTTTCTACCGAGAGACACATCCCTAACGGGATGTAAGAATGGAAAGTGATTTAGCTATAAGTGGTTAATAATACTCATAGCCATCCTGCAATCCTGTCAAAATCCTGTTAATCCTGTCAAAACAAGCACAGCGTTGCCCTTGTGTCCTTTGTGCCTTTGTGTGAGTTCAATCTCATGTCATTGCCATCCTGTCAAAACAACAGTATAATATTCTCACACAAAGGCACAAAGGACACAAAGTTTTTTCGTATTCGTTTTATTCGTGTCATTCGATGACAAAATGAATCCTGTAATCCTGTCAAAACAAGCACAGCGTTGCCCTTGTGTCCTTTGTGCCTTTGTGTGAGTTCAATCTCATATCATTGCCATCCTGTCAAAACAACAGTATAATATTCTCACACAAAGGCACAAAGGACACAAAGGTTTTTCGTATTCGTTTTATTCGTGTCATTCGATGACAAAATGAATCCTGTAATCCTGTCAAAACAAGCACAGCATTGTCTTTGTGTCCTTTGTGCCTTTGTGTGAGATAAATCTCTACGGCAATTTCGCCTTGACCCGGAAGAACCGTGTCCCCGAGTTGGTCGGGCTGTGCCACGCGGTATCGGTCAAATTCGTCTTGCCCTCGATGATGTAGTCCCGTTTCAGGGGGGGAGGGTCGTTCTCGTAGTTCGGATTCCACTCCAGCACCGTGACGGTATCCGTGCCGTTGACGTTTTTCACCGCGAATTTCCGGATGCGGAAGATACTGTCCTTATCCGTCGGGTCGAGCCCCGCGACATAGGACTCCCAGACCGTGTACCCGTTTGCGCCGATGGAGTTGGCGAAGTCCTCGTAAGCCTGACTGCCCACAAGCCCCCCCTGCCACTGGTCGAGCCAACTGTACGGCACAGGGACGGGCGTGGACGTGTAGAGAGGCACGGGCGTCCACACCACGCCGTCCAGCCATGCGCAGTCCTGACCTTCAAAGTCGGACTTGTCCTTGGCATATTCCCAGCGGACAGTCGTCTCCCCCTCCGAGGTGATGGCGATGCTCACCTGCGCCCAGTCCTGCTCGCCCGAAATCCTGAGTGCCAAAACGCCGTTCGTGAAACAGCTCAGCCAGTCGTAGTCCTCCTCCGACGACACCTTCCACCAGAACGAGAGCGTCCCCTCCCCTGTGACGGTCGTCTCGATCCATGACGTCGTGTAAAACCCAGCCATACCGCTGTGCTCGATGGCGCCGCTCCGCGCGGCGTGTTCATTGTCGTGGGTGACATCCCTCTGCGGAAGCCACGGCAAATCCCCGCCCGTTGTCCAGGCTAGCCCCTCGCCGTTCACCGCCTCCGCGAGACCCAGCGGCTCCCGCCACCCGTGCGCGACGGCACTGAACGCGCTCTCCTCCGAACCGTCAAAGCTGGTCACCCAGTAGAAATAGGAGACCTCTCGCTCCGCGCCGAAATCCTCATACGACGTTCCCCCCGCCACCGTGTCAACGCACACCGCGCCGGCAGGGTCATCCCCGGTGCTGCGGTAGACCGAGTAGGACACCGCGCTTGCCACGGGCGACCACCCGACCAGCACCTTGTCGCGGAGTGTGCCTTGGCTCGCCGTGACACCGCCCGGCGCAAGGAGCGACCACTGCGCGTAGAGCGTGTGGCTGCTCTCCCCCACGGGCGTGGACCCCGTCACCGCCACGCCGCCGGACGGGGACGCGAACCACCCCTCGAACCCATACCCCCCCCGTGACGTTTCAGGCAATTCGCCATACACCGCATTCTTGGTGTCATAGTCGACAGGGCTCACGCCGCTCCCCCCTTGCGCATCAAACGAGACCGTGATGTACGGTATCCACGCCACGCCGTCCAGCCAGCCGCAATCCTCCCCGGCAACGCCCGACTTGTCCTTGGCGTACGTCCAGCGCACGACCGTCTCCCCGCCCCCGAACATCCACGACACCTGCTGCCAGTCCGCCTCCCCTGAAATCCGCAGGGCTTCCACGCCGTTGGTGGTGCAGATCAGCCAGTCGTCAATCTCCGACGACACCTTCCACCAGAACGAGAACATCCCCGATCCTGTCACCGATGTCTCTATCCACGAGGATTCCCTGTCCCCGATTGTACCGCTCCGTATGACATGGGAATCCGTAGATACCATTTGCACAAGCCAGTCTCCATCTCCGCCTATTTCCCATGGAAGATCAGTTATCTTCAGCACGTCGTCCAGTACAGGCGCAAGGCACACGATATTTCGGTCGTTCCATAAGGCAGGTAATGCCGTCGAACCCGCCACGCCATCCCATCCCGTTGAGTATGGTAGGACGTATGTTGTCAGGCTTATTGATGAGCTGTCATAGATCCACTTGCCCACCACGCTCGGTGCATTACCCATGAAATACACGCTCGTCAACTTACTGCAACCGGAAAATGCGCTAGCCCCGATTGACGTGACGCTCGACGGGATGGTCACGCTTGTCAAGCCGCCGCAACCGGAAACTCCCCGGTCCGCAATGCCTCTTGTTCCGGGGTTCAAGGTAAGCCAACCGGAAGGCTGTGTCCCTTTCCAACCGATTGCCCAACCGTCAATGTAAACAATGTCGTCAGGATGATTGTTCCAGATGGCGGTATCGTAAAATGCTTGGTTCCCGATAGACGTGACACTCGACGGGATGGTCACGCCCGTCAAGCCGCTGCAACCGTAAAATGCGCCAGACCCGATTGACGTGACGCCCGACGGGATGGTCAGGTTGCCCGTCAAGCCGCTGCAACCCTGAAATGCTTGTTGCCCGATAGACGTGACGCCCGACGGGATGGTCACGCCCGTCAAGCCGCTACAATTGTAAAATGCGCGGTCTGCAATGCCTCTTGTGCCGGGGTTCAGGGCAAGTTGACCGGAAGGCCCTGTCCCTTTCCAGTCGATTGCCCAACCGTCAATGTAAACAATGCCGTCAGGATGATTGTTCCAGATGGCGGTATCGTAAAATGCTTGGTTCCCGATAGACGTGACGCTCGACGGGATGGTCACGCTCGTCAAACTTTTAACATTGTAAAATGCGTAAGCAGGGATACTTGTCACGTCTTCTGAAAAGGTCACGCTTGTCAGGTTCGTACAGCCATTGAACGGGTGAGACGAAGAGGAAACGGATGTGACGTTTGTTGCCGCCCACGTCACGCTCGTCAAGACGTTACAATTTTGAAATGCGTAGTTTCCGATAGACGTGACGCTGGATGGGATGGTCAC
This sequence comes from Kiritimatiellota bacterium, assembly GCA_009777165.1. Lineage (GTDB taxonomy): Bacteria > Verrucomicrobiota > Kiritimatiellia > RFP12 > UBA1067 > WRJS01. Next base: position 96 of record WRML01000116.1, on the reverse strand, counting down.
ACTCGTTAAGCCGTAGCAATCGGAAAATGCTTCTTGCCTGATTAACGTGACGCCCTCGGAGATGGTTGCGCTCGTCAAGCCGCTGCAATTGTTAAA
>WRML01000115.1 GCA_009777165.1 Kiritimatiellota bacterium | reverse complement strand
AGCCGCGCGTCGGCAGGGATTTTGGCGCCCGTGGCGAGCAGGAGGATGTCGCCGACGACAATCTCCCGCTGGTGCAGCAGGGTGGGGTTGCCGTCGCGCAGTGCCTTGACGACGGCATCGTCGTTGATTCTGCTCAACGCCTCAAACGCCTTTGCGCTCTTCCCCTCCATGACCAGGGTGATGACCACCGAGATGCCGATGGCGATGAAAATCCCGGCGCAGTCGAAGAAATCAACCTCGCCGCTCGTGACGCTCTGAATGACATTGACGGCAACCGCGATTAGCCACGCTCCGATCAGCAGGAGGATCATCGGCTCGGTGACAGCGTGCCAGAGGCGTTTCAGCAAGGACTCCGGCTTCACGTGCGTCAAGGTATTCGCGCCATATTTTGCGACACTTTCCCCAACGCTCTCTGCCGTCAACCCGACACTCGAGTCAATGCCCAGATGAGCTAAACAGTTCTCCTGTGATGACAGAAAATGAAGCATCTTTCACTTGGAGCGGGTGAAGGGAATCGAACCCTCGTAACCAGCTTGGAAGGCTGGGGCTCTGCCATTGAGCTACACCCGCAAAAAAAGAAAGTGATTATATTACCCTTTTCCTCCGTCAAAGTCAAGTGCCATGATTGATGGCGTTCTCCCCTTCTGCGCATGGAGATTCTTCTTGGACACGTTTCATTTGATCGCGATGGCCTCAATCTCGACGCGGACGCTTTTGGGGAGGCGCGTGACCTGCACGGTCGAGCGCGCGGGCGTGTGGTCACCGAAGAATTCCGCATAGACGGCGTTCATGAACGGGAAGTCGCCCATGTCCGCAAGGAACACGGTCGTCTTGACGACCTTCGCGAGATCCGACCCCGCCGCCGCCAGTACCGCCTTGAGGTTGAGCAACACCTGGCGTGTCTGCTCCGCGACTCCGGCTTTCTCGATGTTGCCGCTCTGTGGGTTGATGGGAATCTGTCCCGAACAGAAGATGAAACCGTTGGCCTCGATGGCTTGCGCGTAAGGGCCGATGGCTTCCGGTGCGTGGGGGGTGTTGATCAGAATCATCATATGCTCCTTGGGTACGAATTGGGCCGACGGAAACGGAAAAAAGGTTCGAGGGGGTTGACACCGTAGCGGAGGGCATTCATGGCGTTGAGGCAGTCGTCGTGGGTTTTCATCTCGGACACAAACCCGGCGGCGCAGATGCGATCGAAAATGTCACGCCCGTATAAACGGACATGATCCTCTTGCCCGTAAAATTCGCGGCGCTGCTCGGGTGTCGTAATTTCGGGCTGATGTTCCCGTGTTTTCTCCAAACCGACCGCATACGGTGTCTGGAAAATCGCGAGACCGCCAGGGGTCAGCACACGCCACAGTTCGCGCAATGCGCGTGTGTCGTCGGGGACGTGCTCGAGGACGTGGTTACAGATAATCACATCAAAGGTGTTGTCGGGATAGCCGATCGCAGTGACATCGAGTTTCTCGATGTCGGAACGCGCAGGAGAGATGTCGCCCTTGACGTAACGGGCAGGCTTACGCGCGGCGATACGGAACGCAAGTTGCTTCTCGGGCGCGACGTGCAGCACCGTGGCATTCTCGAACACATCCCACATCTTCAGCGCATCCAAAAATAAAATCAAATGGCGCTCGCGGTCGTGACTCCGGCAGTAGGGACACCAGAAACTGTCGAACGCGCTGCTGATCCACGACATCGTGTGCAGGTAGGACGAGACCGCTTTGGTGCCTCCACGGTAGCTGGAAAACCGGAAAAAACGTTTTCCACAGACGCAGCAAAGGTGCGTCTTCCCCAGTCCGTTCAGTGCGCGGCGAAGCTTGCGCAAGGGACTGATTTGATTTTGTGTGGGTTGGTATGGTGTGTTCATCTGTTTTCAAGAGAATTACAGTGTTTCCATTTTAGCTTACCCCCAGACACAACAGTCGCAACGCCAATGCTTCGGAGATTTTTTGTCAACCCCTCCGTGTTCGTTGTGTCTGGGTGTAAGAGAACAATCATGTCATTGCGATCCGAACAGCGTATTCGAAAACAAGCAGAACGCAAACGCGTGCCCTGCGTAGGTTGAGGTATAGACAGTGTTTTCGCGTCCTTTGAGTTGCTTGAAGGCATCGAGCCATTGGCCGAGCAGTTTGATTTGAAGTTGACCGCTCGCGGTGTTCACAGAGACGATGTGGAGGTCACGGGGACTGTAGCGGATACCCGTTCCGAGGGCTTTGGAGATGGCTTCTTTCGCACACCAGAATTTGAGCATCCCGACAGGGCCCTCGCCGGTCTGCGCGGCAAGCTCCATCTCTTCGGACGTGAACACACCATTGGCGAAATCCTCGGACAAATCACGTCCGGTAGGCTCGATGTCAATGCCGATACGCGCGTTGGAGGCGGCCGCGGAAACAATCAGCTTCGGGGTGTGCGCGATGGAAATATCCAGATTCGTCTCTTTCAGCAGTTCGGTCCATGGGCCGATGGGATGCGGTTTGCCGGAGTCGTCCGCCCAAATCTGAATGTCTGCGGATGTCCAGCGCGACTGCTGGTATTTCTGGAGGTAGCGTCGCACGGCCTCTTTCGCGGTGGCGCGCCCGAAGAGCCATTCGGCGCGGCGGTTGATGGTGCCTTGCATCTCCAACCACTCGCGGCATTCGGTCGGCGTGAGCAGGACATGCGCCATGGTCTTAATCCAAATCTCCTGATTGTTTTCGAGTGTCTTGAACGGGATGTCCGTCATCACTGCGGAGGCGACCGGCACCGTCGGGTTACCCAGCACGTTGGGCGGTAACGCTTGCGACAGGAAGCGTTCGGACGGGCAGAAAATGTAGCTCTGATATTCCGTCGGCACACGCTCGCACAACTCTTCCCAGCCCTTGAACTCCATGAGCAGATCGCCATTGCCGTCGGACACCTGGATGTCCGCGACGTGCGAACGCGGCGTGACGGATGTCAGCCGCAGGTACCCACGCAACCGTGATTTCTCGGTGAAGCACGGCGCATGAAAAAAGATACGCCGCGCACGGAACGGCAACGAGACCGCCCCACGGAACTTCTCATGCGAACGCCACAGCGAGAAACTCGCGGCGATCCCATCCAGCAGTTGCGGCCAGACCGAGAAGAGCGGCATCCGTGTGTAGCGGATCGCCTCGGAACGGTCAGGGACTTCAATCTCGAAGTCAATGCCTTCCTCACTCCACAGGTCAACATGGCGGATCAGGCGCAACGAGCCGCCATAGACCAGCCGCTCGGGATAAATCTCCTGCCCGGACCAGTTGACCTGCCGCGGGTTCATGAGTGGTGTCGGGTGCGCGGGCGGCTGGCGGACCGCACCCGTAGCGACCAGCAGGATCGTCGCCTCGACAATCGGCCAGGTGAATGCGCTGTTGGGCGAGTTGTCGCGGAGCTGCACTTTCACCGCCGTCAACTGCGCGTCCGTCCACGCGATACGTTCCGCACGGACAACCACGCGCATCGCGCCTTGCACAAAGCCGATCCACCGTTGTGCGCGGAGGTTATCCACTTGCGCGACGCGCGTACGTGGGACGAGTTTCCGCGCCGCCTCCGCCATGATTTCGAGCCCCGATGCAAGCGACAGGATCGTCAATCCCCTTAACGACGGCTCGGTGAACGAAAGCTGGTTCGTGCCGATCGCGTAGTCTGCGAGGAACGGGTATTCGCTCAACGCGATGGTCTTCGTGACTTCCAGAAAGATGCCCGGCTGCTCGTCAACGACCTCCGCATTCATCAGCATCGGGAAGTCCGCACCGAACGAAAGCCGCTGTTTGCTCCCGATGTTGGGTAAATTTTTGCGGACGACCTCAGCAGTCGTTTTCGGCTGAACAGGCGTGGTCAAATCAAGTGGCGGCGCAAATGCTTTCAACGACAGGTGAGAGAGGGTGGTGGAGAGAGGAACGTGACGGGGAGAGGGGGAAGCGTGATTGAGTCGAATCGAGTCGGGTCGAGTTGAAACGATGCGACTCGATAACGCCACGCGTTTCACGTTGCGGTGGCGATAGAGTTGTGTCACGTCCAGCATGACGCCTTGCGCGGCGAGGATACCGAGCGCGTGGTGCAGTTGTGTGATGCCCGAGCGGTGAACGCGGTTGAGCGCGACCGCCTGATGGCTCTGGTTTTTCAAAATCTCGCTGACGGCAGTCGTCAGGTTTCCGCACGCGCCGACCTCGATGAACATACGGAAGCCATCTTGATACATCCGGTTGATGACTCCCTCCAGCTGGATGGGCGCAATCCATTGGTCAATGGTCAGTTGCAGGATGTCACGCGGGCGGGCAGGAACACGCTCGGCTGTGGCGGAGGAATAGACCGGGATTTTGGGCACATACCGAACCCAGTGTGTCATGAACTGATGAATTGTTGGCAAGACCTTCGCGCACCACGGCGTGTTGAACGGCGGGACCTTCTGCATCCGTACCGCCTTGATGCCTGCCTCCTGAAACGCCGCCACGACCTTCTTCTCGATTTCCGGCGAAATCGCGATCGAGCGTTGGCGCGGACTGTTGAACGCCGTCATCACGATACGCCCCGGGTACTGTTCGATTAACGCATCGAGGAATGTTGGCGGCGCATCCAGTACCGCGAACATGAGGCACTCGGGGAATCCCTCACGCTCGGCAAGGTGCGTCAACATCTGATACCCCTCGCGCAGGAACGTCATGCGCTTCGTGTACGAGAGATTCCCATAGACCCCTGCGGCATCCAGCGCCGCAAGGTCGCCACCACTGAATCCGAGCAAACCATTTGGCACGAGACCCGCCGTGTTCAAGATACGGCACAACGCCGTGTTCGCCGCGTGTGTCGTGATGAGCGTCTCGGCAAACTGCGCCTCGGTGCGGTAGCATGGCGCAGGCGGGAACACGAAATCCGACGGCACGAACTGTTCATCCGTCATCTGGATTGCCTCCTCCAACTCGTCGAACGCGCCACGGCAATCCCCGAACACGAGACTCAAATCACGGAGCATATCCGGATAAAACGACATCACGCCAGGAAACAGAAATGCGATACGTCCCTGCGGGCAAAGACGGTCGCGGAAAAAATACGTGCCGCTCTTATCGCGGATACGCCCCGCATGTTCCGAAAGTTTCTTGTGCGCGAGCGTCAGACGGTTACGCAGGTCGGCCACCGAATTCGCCACCACCGCAAGCACCGACGGCTGCCCCTTCGCCACACACGCGCACGTATAGGCCACATCTGCCAATACCACATCCGGCGTCTGTTCGATGACGTGCAGCACACGCCCCACCTCCTCCAACAACGCCGCATCCGTCGCCGCACCGACGAGACATAACTCCGTGTCGAAAATGTCATAGAGGTGACGGCGCGAAAGCCCACTCTCCAATGAAGGATTCATGATTGTATTTTCGCATAACATGGCTTGTCTGTCACGGACTTATTAATCGTCCGACTTATTAATCGTCTTGAAATAATCCGGACGCCTGACACAGCGTTTCACCGAGAAGGCACAGAGGGACGCAGCGGTTAGTGTTACCTGCTCTGTGCAGCTCTGTGGTTCTCCGTGCAACTCTGTGAATTTTTATGCGCAATCTTCAGCTTGGATTCCGCCAGGGCAGTTTTCTTTGTTTTTGAGATTGGCAAACGCCTCGGAGAGTGTTATACTGCTTCTTTTTTAACTGTGATTGGCTTTTGGGAAAGCTAGCACGATTAAGTGAGGAGAGACGTAAGATGAGTAACATGAGCAAGTGGGCTTTGGTCGGGGTGGTGACGGCAGTCGCGTGTCAAACAATGGCGCAATTTCCGCAACCGGCCTCGGACTTCAAGGTCAATGAGAAGTTCAGGCCGAAACTGTTCAAGCAGTTTTTCGGCGATATCGTGAACGTCCCGGACGGGATGGCGCAGGACAAGCAGGGCAACTTCTATGTTTCCGCGCCGAACTTCGTGAAACAGGAGTATCCGGGCATCATCATGAAGCTCGACAAGAAGACGAAGCAGTGGTCAATCTTTTGCTCTGGGCTTCTCAACCCCGACACCAAGATGGCGTTCCCGATGGGCCTGGAGTTCGGTGAGGACGGCAACCTCTACTACGCCGACAATCAATATTTCACGGACAAGGGCTACAAGTCGCGCGTCATCCGTGTCGTGGTGGACCCGAAGACGGGAGAGGCCCTGCGCCTGGAGCCAGTCGTCGAGAACATCAAGCTGGCGAACGCGGTCCGCTGCCGTGGCAACGCGCTCTACTTCACCGACACGTTCTTCGACCTGCCGGACAAGAACCTCGGCGGCATCTACCGTGTCCCGTTCAGCGCGTTCAAGGACGGCCCGGTGAAAATACTCAACAAGGAGGATTATGCGAAAGACCCGTACTGCCTCGACGTCGCTTCCTGCACGCCGAATCATCGCGGGGATAACGCCGCGTCCGACGGCATGTGTTTCGACAAGGCCGGCAACATCTACACTGGGAATTTCGGTGACGGGCATTTCTACGTCATGAAGATGAAGCCCGACGGCTCCTATGGCAAGTTGGAGACGCTGGTCAACGACACCAAACTGCTGCCGTGCGTGGATGGCGTGAACTACTACGAGAAGAAGAACTGGGTCTTCATCGCCGACTCCGAGCGCAACGCGGTCTTGTACTGGGACATCAACAACCAGAAGCTGGAGATGTTCTGGATCAATGATGACACCGACGGTGCGGACGGCCTGCTCGACCAACCCTGTGAGTGCATGGTCTGGGACGGCAAGCTGATCATCTCGAACTTCGACTACACCTTCCCCGGCCTGAAGAACGCGAAGAACGACAGTGTCCATTCGCTGAGTTTCATCAACCTCCCCTAACGGGGCACTGTGATGTGTGTATGGAAAGCGCCTTTGCCCTCCCCGGCAAAGGCGCTTTTTGTATTGTTCTGCACGGTG
>WRML01000114.1 GCA_009777165.1 Kiritimatiellota bacterium | reverse complement strand
CACCAACGACATCACCGTCGCCAGCACCCGCATCGTGCCGAATCTCGGGACGGAAGCGGAGAGCATCGAGGCGAGGCTCGCGTTCGATTCGAGGGGGTGGATTGTGCCTGTGGACACTGCAACTCGGCCTTCCTTGTGTTCCATACGGTTACACACTGATGTGTTGCTTCAAAATTGCGACCTTGTTCTCTCGATGTCGGGCGACCCCGATGCAGCTTACTTATTAACATCAGCTCCACCCGATGGCGACGTTTTACTCGAATGCGGCCAGACCATCACCAACGGCGTGTCCGTTGTTGATGGTCAGGTTGCCAATTTCGCCACAAAAGGGCAGACGACCGAGATATGGCTGTTACCTCTCGTGCCCGGAACTGTTGACATCACCTACAGCTTCATCGGCATGGGCGATGCCGAGGGCATCAGCTTCACTGACACGATCCGTATCACAGTATACGAGATTGACTTCAGACCCATCACGACGGAAATGAGGTATGCGAACATGTGGGAATGGCTTCTCAATCCCAGCGGCTTCGAGGTGGGCAGTTTCGGGGGGTACACAATCGCGGTCGAACCGGCGTATCTTTTCCCCGACAACGAAATCAAGTGGAAAATCACCGAGGGTGCGGACAAGGTATCCTTCATGGACGGCGATACGGGACGCTTAATCGCCGTGGAGGGGAATGCGGCGGGCGACTTCGAGCTGGCGGTTGACATCGGTAAAGAGGACGACCCCATCCTGCCCACGCCGAACATCTGCGGCAAGGTACAGACGTGCCAACTCGTCCCCCTCACGGTATGGATCGTCACGAACGAGACGACAAACGTCGCCAAAGAGGTGGCGCGGGTCAATACGCTCATTGCCGACGCGAACAAGGTTTTCAAACAGACCGCCATGGAACTTTTTATATCGGGTACTATCAACTTCACGAATAATCCCAGTTGGTACACGCTCGATAGAGCTAACTGGCCGAGTGTGAAAGAGCTGACAGGGCTCAGTATCAACACCCCAACCTTAGAACTCTATTTTGTGAATGCAATTGAGAATGGTCCTCCGGCTTTTCATATAGAGGACGGGATTGTGATAAGTTCACACTCAAGCATTGATAGCCGTGCCTTTGTCCACGAGATTGGGCACGCCTGCGGATTGAATGACATTTACCCTGTCCAGATTAACGATAATGGGACGATAGGGGAACATTCTGTCGCTGGTCAAGAAATCATATCGGAGGATTTGTCCTTGGACTGGGGCGGGGGCTATTATCCGGCCGACATGACTCTGGGCAAACTGATTGCCGAGAATCTACTGATGTTCGGATACATTGTCCCCAAAGATACTGAAGATACAACCATGCCGATAGACATCCCGTCCGGCAGTATCTTCGGCGTCGGATGCACGCGAACCGTAGACTCGAACGGGAGCATAACTGCGGAATGGTTTTACGGGCATATCGCCGTGGGGCTGGGGAACATGACGACCCGCAAACCAGAGAGCCTGTGACGCAAATAGAGTAACGATTCACAATGTGACGCAAACCTATGGAAGGAGAGACGGCATGAAGACGAAGACGATGATAATCGGGTTGTTAGGGGCAGTCGCCTTATCGGTGACCGCCCAGACTGATGAAGACGAAAAAAACGGACTGGCAGACCGCCTTTTTAAAGTTATGAACCTAGATATAGACCCGTTGGAGCTAGGATATGTGATAGTGCCGCCGGAACGAGGAGGGGAAGCGACGGCGGCAAACAAGCCTAAGCCCGAGGGTCAGATAATAAATGGGACTCCCCTCTATACAGAAGCAAGGGCAATGATTGCGCTTCGTTATGCAGAAGTCAATGGCATCCCATTAGAGGCTGTGATAGAGACGGCAAAATCGCAGATTAGGCTGTCCTGTGCTTCGCTGGAGTCTGGCGAGCCAAACATCCCTCGTGGGGAGACGACCAAATGCGAAAGGATGCTGGCGGTGCTTGCCGCAGCAGGGGATCTGTCGTCCCTCCCCTTTCTCGAAGAGGTGAGCTTCCGTCCTAGCAATGAGTGGGTACGCAAGGCTTCCGCACGAGCCTATATCAGTCTTGCAAGTACGAACTCCGTGCCGTTCCTCCGCAAACTTACTGCGGACAACTGGTATAAGAGAGACAATTTCACTTCACCCCTCCTCCATTTTTTACAGATGCTAACAAAAACACCGAACATAAACGAGGAAAGCCTTGTTTTTCTCTGCGAGTTTGTGGAGAGAAACGATTTTGCGCGCAATGTCAGTGATGTGGACAAGACTTTATGCGAAATCCTGCCAGGCTATTCAAACAGTGTGCAACGGCTGGCGGTGGCAAGACGGCAACTAGAGGACGATAACGTCCAAGGAAAGGGGTTCTTCGCCGAGCGTTGGACACCGATTAAAGCAGAGATTGAGAATGTCCCCGAAACCCAGCGTAAGGATTTCCGCGCCAAAGGCGAACTCCTCGACCCCGACCGCAAGAAAGAGCCGTAACAGAAAGGACTGGACAAGGAAGATGAGGTTACGTACGAAATCAGTGGTAGTATCAGTATCACGCATCGTGCGGAACGTCAACGACGATGCGGCGCAGAGCGTCACCGCCCGCGTCACGCCTGGCTTTCTGTCCGTCACCTTCACGCCCCATGGTGGGCTCATACCCCCCGTGACCGTGGACGCGCTCCTCTTCTACTGCGACCGCCTCTACCATGCGCCGGACTGCCCGCGCTGGACGATCGGCGACTGGTGCCCCTTCTGCGCCGCGTTCCACCACAGCTACCCCGGGTGCTGGTGCTGGGACGGCGGCCACGACTGTTCCAAGGACAACGCGGCATACAACGCCGACGGCGCGCTCGGTTTCCGCAACAACCGCTGGCGCGGGTTTGACGGCGACCTCACGCTCCTCGACTACAGGTTCGTCCTCCCAGCCCCCTGTTGTGTCTGCGAGGAACACTTGAGCAGCTGGTACAGCGGTACCCCCGAGTGGAGGCTGGAGGAGGCCAGCGGCAACATCGACGCCGTTTACATTGACGGCAACGGTGACGTCCAGCCCCTCCCCCTCGGCACGATGACGGAAGCGCTCCACATCAAGGGCAAGAGTCCCAGTTCCGCGCCCAACGACTCCCGCGTCATCGTCAAGGCGACGGTCCAGCCCGTGGGCGGCGACGAGATCTCCGCGACCTTCACCACCCTTGTCACCGTCGCCAGCACGAGGGTCCTGCGGGACGTCACGGGCGACATCGGGGAGAACGTCGAGGCCCGCCTCGCGCTCCCCGACGGCACCGAGCGCATCTGGGCAAACCGAATCTTCCACCCGTTCTCCCTGCTGAGCGACGTGGAGATAGACAGCCACCTGATACTTTCGCTGGGCGGTACTTTCAGAGCCCGTATCTACACGGGGTCCTCCACCAACAGCACACTGCTGATTGACCACGACCCCAGCACCCATCCCGGCGGCGTGACCATCACCAACGGCATATCCGTGGTAAACGGTCAGACCGTCAACTTCGCCACGCACGGGGAGAGAAGCGAGGTGTGGGTCCAGTGCCTCTCCCCCGGCACGGGCGCAATCACCTACGGCTTCGAGGGCAAGGGCAACGCCGAGGGCATCCGCTTCACCGACACCCTGCCTATAACCGCCTACCGCGAGGAACTCCAAATACAGTTGATGGCGGAGAACATACAAGCTTACATAGACAGCGTTGGAACGGGGCTCGCGGTGAATACGGATGTCAACTGGTCGCAACTTAACTTCGGCAACATCATGCAGCATGTTGCCGTGCTTTACAGCAACGACACGCGCGGCGCAGGTATCGAGATGACTTGGGCAATCACGCCGCTTGACAAACCAGACCCCCAGCCATACATGTATCTCAGTGACAATACGGTTGTCGAAGACATCTACCGATACACGGGTACAATCGAATACACGAATTACTTGGCAAACGGCATCAACCCGGTCATCACAGGAGGAAAAATGTGGATTAACGCGGATTACAAGATGATCAGGGATGGCAGGGAAATTCATTCTAGTTATTTCGAGAGGGCACAAGGGAAAATACCGAAACTGATTGAGGGAAACCGCGATGACGATGATTACAAGGAGTACATCAAGGTGGCGTTGCCGTCCCGTGTCGGATACCGTGATAGGGACGGACGGTATGTGATTAACGCATCCGGTCATGCGGGGGCACGGTGCGAGGGGGACAGGGTGTTCCAGGGTGCGCACATAGAGGTCGTGAGTATCGCGGAGGAATTGTATTTGAAAACGGGGGAGCATTATGACCATGAGACGTTCATCCACGTTCTGGAGTATTGTATCGCGCATGAAATTTTCCATCTTATCGGGGGAACTCATGGCGAGGAACCGGCCATAGACCCGGACGTAGAGGCTCCGATCATGAAGTCTTTCCGTCCCTTGGACAAGATAAGGATTTCAGAGGAAGAACTGTTGCAGATTGACCTGCCCAACAGGGCATCCATACTACGGTGAAAAACGAAAGGAAAGGCACGATGAAAAAGGAGATGATAGCAATGTTGGGATTGCTCCCAATGGCGACTTTGGCGGAAACAAACGCCCTGATAGAGGTAAAACTCTTCAAGGATTGGGTACTACAGGGCGAGAGTAGCTTTGGTAGCATGGCAATTCAGAATACAGGCACAGTGCCAATCCCTCTTGAGATAGGATGGGGAGGGCAATTTTTCCCGCGCTTGCTTAGTGACAAATCCAATGCGGAACGCAATGCAGACAGAGAAGAAACCTATCAATTGCTAACAGAAAGGGGCGTAAAATTTTTTGAGCTTCCCCCAGGTGAAACGCATGTGTATGAGGGCTGGAAGTTTTATTTCCCTGATTCGTTTGCAAGTGAGGAATTTATGCTCTCGGTGTACCTCGGCAAGGGTTTTTGGCTGGATTCCGAACCGTTGACGGTCAACAAAGTCACCCCGGACTTAGTGGAACCTCTGGCGGCAATAGATGATTGGACAATCACAAATATGGTGCATATCATAGAGGCAATCACTTATAAAAACGAACGGTGGCTCTACACCAAACGGCTTCCTAATCCTCAGCGAGGGTGGAAAGGTGGATATGGTCCCGTTTGTCCTCTTAGTCTCACGAATAAAATTAATGTCGAGCCACACAATCAAGGATTTGTGAAAATCTTAGACGGTGACAAATCTATGATTTATGATTTAAGAGGTGTTAAACTTGTCGAAGCACCTGACGAGACCAATGTGTTAATCAAGTGGACGCGCGAGCGGAAGCAACAGGCGGAAGCGGACAACGCCGAGGTGCGCAAGAAAAAGGCGGAGGTGCCATGAAAAAATGTTGCACGATGATTACACTTTTCATTAGCAGTGCTTCACTGTTATTTGCGGAGACTAACGCCTTGATTGAGGTAAAACTCTTCAAGGATTGGGAGATAAAGGGTGAACGCGGTTTTGGCAATCTGACCATCAAGAACACTGGGACTGCCCCTATCTTGCTTGCCAAAGATGCTTCCATTTTTGATGGCTTTCAGTTACACGCACGCTCATTCCCTGCTAAACGTGCCGAGTATAGAGAGGATGAGATTGAGAGTGACTATCGGATACTTCGGTCAATGGAAGAGTTTGAGTTCTTCAGTCTTCTCCCGGGGGAAACGCATGTGTACGAGGGGCGCAAATTTTATTTGTCCACACGAAGTGCCTTTTCCGAGGAAATGCGCTTTATCGTGTCAATTTATCTCGGCAACGGTTTTTGGCTGGATTCAGAACCGCTGGTGGTCAAAGGAGTTGTTGCCGCTTCCGAGGAGTATTTGGCAACAGTGCTTGGCAAGACAGTTGGCAGTGAACTTGCCAGTGAGAAAAGAAGCGGGTTCAACATATGGGATATGGTGGCGGTTACTTATAAGAATGAACGCTGGCTGTATAAAAAAAGCACCGACTCGCCCCATTCTTATTACCCAATTTGCCCTTTAAGTCTTACAAACAAAATCCGCATCGAAGAACACGAAGGCGAAAATCTGTTCAAAATCTGGGATGGCGACAACTCCATGATTTTGCACTTCACAAAAAGTATGCTTCTCGAAGGTCCAGACGAGAACGATGTGCTGGGCAAGTGGACGCGCGAGCGGAAGCAACAGGCGGAGGCTGACAACGCCAAGGTGCGGCGGAAGAAACAGGAGGCGCAATGAAAAAAGCCCCCTTTCCAAAGGGGGTGGCCGAAGGCCGGGGGTTTGACAGCCCCCTTTTGAAAGGGGGTGGCCCCGAAGGGGACGGGGGTTTGCAGATTGACCCGGTCATCTTCGGTGGACAGGGTTTCCTGTCCGTCACCTTCACGCCCCATGGCGGGCTCATACCCCCCGTGACCGTGGACGCGCTCCTCTTCTACTGCGACCGCCTCTACCACGCGCCGGACTGCCCGCGCTGGACGATCGGCGACTGGTGCCCCTTCTGCGCCGCGTTCCACCACAGCTACCCCGGGTGCTGGTGCTACAGCGGCGGTTGCCCCAAGGACAATTCGGCGTACAACGCCGACGGCGCGCTCGGCTTCCGCAACAACCGCTGGCGCGGGTTTGACGGCGACCTCACCCTGCTCGACTACAGGTTCGTCCTCCCAGCCCCCTGTTGCGTCTGCGAGGAACACTTGAGCAGCTGGTACAGCGGCACCCCCGAGTGGAGGCTGGAGGAGGCCAGCGGCAACATCGACGCCGTTTACATTGACGGCAACGGCGACATCCAGCCCCTCCCCCTCGGCACGATGACGGAGGCGCTCCACATCAAGGGCAAGAGCCCAAGTTCCGCGCCCAACGACTCCCGCGTCATCGTCAAGGCAACGGTCCAGCCCGTGGGCGGCGACGAGATCTCCGCGACCTTCACAACCCTTGTCACCGTCGCCAGCACGAGGGTCCTGCGGGACGTC
>WRML01000113.1 GCA_009777165.1 Kiritimatiellota bacterium | reverse complement strand
TTCCATTGTGTCTATTGTGGTTAAAAAGCGTATCGCAACAACATCTCGTCAAGGGATGTCAGAATGGAACACTTTTAAAGTTAATTCGCTATAACGATAACCGTTCGGGGTTTTCTCTGCAATTTTCTGCAATCAACTCACGACGGACTTGACCTTCGTCGCCAAATATAAGACAATATTTGACGATATTCTGTTTGGAAAAGGGAAAGGAGTTTGGTTATGCATCATGTGCGTTGCAGGAGTCTGTTCTCAGTGTGTATGGCTTTCACATTCGGAAGCCTGAGCGCGTTTGCGCAATGGACGGCCGGGGAGGCCGTTGTCATCAGCCCGGGGGAGGTCGTCACCGTCAGCACGGCGCAGCCCGACATCCACTCGCTCGCGAATAACGGGATGCTCACGGTCGCGCCAGGCGGGAGCGTCGCCGTCACGGGCAACGCCGCGACGGTCGTCGGGTCGGACGGGATGGAGGGGACGATGATCATCGAGGGAAGCGTCGTCAAGTCCGGCACGGGCCCGTTCTGGATCGGGACCCAGGGGGGGACGGGAATCGTGACGGTCGCCTCGGGCGGCCTGCTCGACGTCGGAAGCAACCTCCTGTACGTGAGCGGGAACAACAGCGGCAACACGCGCATCCCGGAGTCGCAAGGCTTCCTCGACATCGCGGGCACCGTGAAGGCCGCGCTCCTCGAAGTAACCGCCAACTTCCCGAACTCCGCGGGGGACCCGTATGTCGAGTCGGGCGTCATCCGTCTGCTGCCGGGGGGGGCGCTGGAGACCCAGTTGCTGCGGAAGAACGACCGCGCGGTCTCGTACGTCCACTTCGAGGGGGGGGCCCTGCGGATGACTGTCCCGGGCAATTTCCACACGGTCGGCAACAACACCATCCTGCACTACATCATCGAGGACGGCTGCGACGCCATCCTCGACACGGGCGCCAACAACGTCACCTTCAACGCGGCGTCGGCGGGGGCATCCCTCGATATCACTGGCACAGGGGGGCTGGTCAAGCAGGGGGCCGGCACGCTCACGTTCACTCTCGCGGACACGAGCAACACCTTCACGGGCAGCATCACCGTCGAGGGGGGGACGCTCAGCCTCGGGCGGCCGCTCTACCCGGGCCAGCAGGTGACCGTGCACGAGGGCGCGTCGTTTGTGATTTTCGCCGCCAGTGACCTCCCGAACATCACTTACCTCGGCTCCGGCAAGTACCTGTTCACCGTGGGGGGGGACCTCGACACGCTCGACCTGACCACCCCCCCCGGCATTTACCACACGGACCGTCTGGGGGGGCCCTTCAATGGGACGGCGACACTCAAGGGCCCCCTGACCTACGACTCCGCCAACGCGGGCATCCCGGGGACCCCCTTCCGCCTCATCGGGCACGGGGGGACCCTCGTCCTCACCAACACGGGGCTGGAGAACGCCTGGCTCCAGCTGGAGGGGGCCGGCCGCTTCACGTTCTGGGGCGACCGCCTCTACACCCCCGCCGACCACGGCGCGATCACGCTGCTCGACAGCGTCATCTACCGTCAGGAGGGCAAGTTCACCATGACGGGGGCCCCCGGGAACCCCGCTGTGTTCAACCTCACAGGCCCCAACCAGTTCGAGACGGGCGCGGGTGAGAACACCCTGGAGGTCGGGCTCAACGGCGACGCCATCTTCAACACCACGGACGCGACCATGAACGTCAACTACCTGTGCATCGCGGGGGGGGCCGGCGTACAGGCCGAGTTCATCCAGCGCGGCGGCACGGTGAACTCCCCCAGCGAGATGCGGGTCGGCTACGACAACGGCACCGGCCGCCTCGACGTCGCGAACGGCAACCTCCTCGTCGGTGCGGACCTGCGTATCGCGGGGGGCTTCGGCGACCCCGGCAACATGCGCCCCGACGGGACCGTCGTCGTCAGCAACGGCATCATCCGCTGCAACACCTTCAACTTCACGCCGTACTGGCCCACTGCGGACAACACCCTCACGAACCTCGACGTCGGCCGCGCCTACCTGCTCGACGGGGGGGTCATCGAGCTCTACACCTTCAACAAGAACGACAACGGCACCAGCACCATGACCTTCGACGGCGGCCTCGTCCGCGCGCGCAGGAGCGAGAACATCTTCGTCAGCCTCGGGCAGACGCTCGGCACGCTCGTCTGGACTGCCCCCGCCGACCGCTTCGTCACGATTGACACCCAGGCTTACACGAACATCATGCCCGCACAAAACGGCAAACTCATCGTCACGGGCGACGGCGGCTTCAGGAAGCGCGGCAACGGCCGCCTCGAGTTCCAAGCCTCCCGCGCCGACTACCTGGGCGACACCGTCATCGAGGCCGGCACGTTCCGCCTCCTCGCCGACAACACCCTCCCCTACGGCCCCGGCCGCGGCAACCTCGTGCTGGCCACCGCCGGAGCGACCCTCGACCTCAACGGGCGCGAGACCAGCGTCAACAACATCAGCGGGCTGGGCATCGTCACGAACGCCTCCCCGACGCGCGCGACGCTGGGCCTCCTCGCCGACGACTCCGACGCCGCCTGGACCCGCCCCTTTGTCCGGAGCGACAGCAACATCATCCTCGTCAAGCAAGGCACCGGTACCCTCACGCTCCACGACTCGGACACCATCGTCGCGCCCATGTTCAGGATTGAGGACGGCACCGTCCGCCTCGGCGAATACAAAGGCGGCTACCCGTTCTACCGTTTCAAAGTGGAAGGGATCAAAGACATCAACATTGACCCGGGCTGTATGCAGTTCTCCCAGCTCGCGCTCCTCAACGGCACCGAGAACGTCGTCCCCAACCACATCGGCGTCCTCTGGGACACGCAATACTCGGACACGCACCTCACGTCCAACCAGATCTACCCGCCAGCGGAGCCCCCCGACAAGGTCGTCAACGGCTTCGTCCCCAGCGGGCAGCCCCAGCAAACCAACAACAAATGGCTCGACTTCCGCATCGGCAAGGACCGTTCCCCCGAGGATCAGGAACGCGTCTGGATCCGTCTGCAATTCCCCTCCGCGCAGACCATCACCGCCTACAACTGGGGGACCGGGAACGACACCCCAGGGCGCGACCTCGCCGCATGGCGGCTCCAGGGCAGCCGCAACGGAGAGGACTGGGCGGACATTGACGTGCAAAGCGGGTACGCCGCCACAGGCACCCGAAACGTGTGGGTCGAGCAAGACGGCTTCCCCGTCACGATAACCAATGCCTGCCCCGTCATCTCGCCCGCCACCGCCGTCGTCGTCGGGCCCGGCGGCACGCTCGAGGTCAGCGGCGGCACCCCCCACCACGTCACCGCGCTGGGGGGCCCCGGCAGCGTGGTCCTCGACGGCACCGACCTCATCCTCGGCGGTGCGGACACCCCCGCCTCCTTCTCCGGCACCATCAGCGGCAACGGCAACGTCATCTTCGACGGCGGCAACCAGTCCCTCAGCGCGGACAGCACGTTCACGGGCGACTTCACCGTCCGCTCCGGCACCGCCACCGTCACCCCCCCCGAGGCGATACACCGCTGGTTCCGCCTCACGCTCCAGGAAACCCGCTTCAGCACCAACGCCACGCAGATCAGCGAGTTCGCCCTCTACGCCGCCGACGGCACACGCCGCAACCTCGGCCTCACGCCCGGCCCCGGCGCCGCCGCCCTCGCCCCCAGCGAATTCTGGACCCCCCCCTACGCCCTCGGCAACGTCAACACCGAGACCGCCCTCGGACTCTTCGACAACGCCACCACCACCAAATGGTGTCTCTCCAACACCTACATGGACCTCGCGGACCCCGCCACATGGCGCACCGTCACCCTGCGCCTCCCCGACGGCCCCCCCGACGAGATCATGTCCTACAACATGGCAACCGCCAATGACGCGGAATGGCGCGACCCGATCACCTGGATGCTCGAAAGCAGCGCCGACGGCCTCAACTGGCAACTCATTGACGCCCGCACAAACTTCATCCCTGTCACCACCCGCTACGCGTGGTACAACGGCGGGGCCCCCTTCCCGATCGCCCTCGGCCGCGCCGTCGAGGAGGGGGGGGCCTGGGCCGCGAACGCCATCCCCCCCGGCAGCGTCGTCGAGGTGTATGACGGCGCGACGCTCGACATCCTCGGCGGACAGCAGCCCATCAGCGCGTTGCGCGTAGACATGGTAGCCGGGGCCGGCACCATCACGCGCCTCACCCCGTCCCCCAACGGCACGCTCTATCTCACGAACACCTCCGGCCCCCCCGGCACCTGGGTCATCCCCATCACGCTCGGAAGCGTGGACACCCCCGGGGCCCTCCTGTCGTGGCAGATCATCGCCGACGGCACCCCCCTCCCCGGCTACCGCCTCTCCTATGACCCCCTCACGGGCATCCTCCGCCTCGTCCCCCAAGGCACCATCCTGATGATCCGCTAGCGCATTTTCGCGATATGAACTGGAAACCAAAACGTCGGATCGTGATGGGGATCGGGATCGCCTCCTTGATGCTTACTGCAGCGTGCATCGTGTCTCGACCATCAGGGATTGTGTGCCGAGAGGGGGGTACCGATATGGTAGTCGTGGTACATGGGCTCAACAGGACATCACGCGCGATGGAGAAAATGGCAAAGGCACTCGCGCAAGAGGGATACACCGTCTTGAATTGCAATTACCCTTCGCACAAGGAATCGGTCGCGACGCTGGCGGACGGATTGCACAAGCAGATTGCGCCTCGTATCGCCAAGGCGGAAAGGGTGCACTTCGTGACGCACTCGATGGGCGGGATCGTACTGCGCAAGATGGCGCAGGAACACCCGCTGGAAAACATGGGGCGCGTGGTGATGCTGGCCCCCCCGAACCAGGGCAGCGAGATGGTTGACGCGCTGGGGTCGTGGCGGGCCTACCAATGGGTCAACGGGCCTGCCGGCAACGAGCTGGGGACATCGTCGAACAGCACACCGTTCCAACTGGGCGCACCTGCTTTTCCAATCGGGATCATCGCGGGGGACCGCACGGTCAACCCATTGTTCTCGTGGATTATCCCGGGCCCGGACGACGGCAAGGTGGCGGTGGAACGTACAAAGGTTGAGGGGATGGACGATTTTCTCTGTCTGCATGTCACACACACATGGATGATGCGCAATCCCCACGTGATTCGGCAGACGGCGCATTTCCTGAAAACGGGGCATTTCGAAACGGCCGTGCGATAGGACATCGGAATTCTCTGCCAGCTGGGAGTTGGCGCAACGCATCAAAAAAAATGGCACTGCCTGTTTGCCGTTGCGGCGGAAGTATGCTATGCTGTTTTTTTTCTGAACTGGAAAAGCAAAGGAAGCAATCATGAATCAGCAGGCACTTTCACTCCTGAAACAACTTGTGGCAATCCCGACACCGAGCGGGTTTGAATACGACGGCATGAAGCTGCTCGGCAATTACCTGAAGAAGGCGTCCGTCGAGGACATCGCCATTGACGTCCACGGCAACCTGCGCGCGTGCATCAACCCGCAGGCCCCCCTGCGCGTCATGATCGAGGGGCATTGCGACGAGATCGGCTTCCTCGTGCAGCACGTGGACGAAGACGGCTTCCTCTACATGACCCCCGTCGGCGGCGTCACCGTGCAGATGGTGCTGGGCGAGCGCATCGTCATCCAGGGCCGCAAGGGGCCCGTCAACGGCGTGTTCGGCGGCCGCCCCATCCACCTCATGACCCCCAAGGAGCGCGAGACCGCCGCCCCCAAGGAGCTCTCCGACATCGCCGTGGACATCGGCGCGACCGGCCGCGACGACGCGCTGGAGATGGTGGACCTCGGCAGCCCCGCCGTCGTGGACTCCGGCTGGCGCCCCCTCGGCAACAACCGCGTGGCGTGCCGCGCCTTCGACAACCGCCTCGGCGCGTTCATCGTCACCGAGGCCATGCGCCGCCTCGCCAAGGAGAAGGTCAACGTCGCCCTCCACATGGTCGCCTCCGTGCAGGAGGAGATCGGGCTCGTCGGCGGCTACACCACGGCCTACGACATCAACCCGCACATCGGGCTCTGCGTGGACGTCACCTTCGCCTCCGACGCGCAGAAGCAGGACAAGAAGAGCGTCGGCGACATCTGCCTCGGCAAGGGCCCGGTCATCGGCGTGGGCCCCACCTACCACCAGAAGCTCAACGACCTCATCCTGAAGACCGCCAAGAACCGCTCCATCCCCACCCAGGTCCAAGTGCGCGGGCGCGGCACCGGCACCTGCGCGTGGGCCATGCGCATGACCCGCTCCGGCGCGGCCGTCGCGCAGCTCAGCATCCCCCTGCGCTAAATGCACAGCCCCATCGAGACCATCAGCCTCGACGACGCGTTCCAAGTCATTGACCTGCTCGTCGCCTCCGTCCTCGCCATCCCCGCCGACCTCGACCTCCTCCCGAAGCAACTGTGAGAAGTTCTAAAGTTCTAAAATGCTAAAGTTCTAAAGTTATGCGCGAGGCTACTGGAACTTTAGCACGCTCACACTTCGCACTTTAGAACTTTAGCATTTTAGAACTTTAGAACTTCCCCATGCCCTTTCCCGTCACAGTATTGCTGGACCGCGACGCGCCGAGCGAGACTTTCATCCGCCGCGAGATTGACCTCCTCCGGCAGCGCGGCTGGGAACTCCATGTCCGCTACCTGACACAAGGCCCCCATCCCCTCCGTCCCCTAGGTCTCCTGCGTCCCCTCCAACATCACTTACGCTTCATGCGCGTCGCCCTACGCCGCACCCTCGCCATGCTGCCCCGCTCCCCCCTCTGCGCCCTGCGCATGCTCAAACGCCTCCCCCAGGCCGCCGCGCTCGCGCGCGACATCGCCGACACGCGCAGCCGCCTCGTGTGGGCGCAGTTCGCGGGTATCACCGCCGACATCGCCGGGATCGCCGCCGAGACGGCCGGGGCCCCCTGGGTCTGCTCCGCCCACGCCCGCGGCGTCTTCACCCCCCCCCCCCGGGTACTGGCATGCCGCC
>WRML01000112.1 GCA_009777165.1 Kiritimatiellota bacterium | reverse complement strand
CGGGGCGGGGGGTGAGGGGGCGTGCCCTTGGGGGGGGGGGCGTCGCGGGGGGTTTTTTGGGGGGGGGGCCCCCCCCCCGGGCGGGGACGATTGTAGGGGGACGCGTGTATGTGCCCGAGTGCTGGTGCGTGGGGCGAGCCCCACGCATGAAAGCGGCGGCTCGCCGCCGCACGCTAGAGGACCGCATCGGGACGTAAAAAATCCTTGTCATTGGAACGTTCAAGAACATTGCCCTATTTCGGCTACACGATTTCTTGAAATGTTCTGCCATGATTAGAGGATGATAGGCTGAACGCCTTCATCCTCCACAATCAGTCGAATAACAAAGCGGACATGATCGCTTTCACGCGCAGTTTGGAGTCGAAGGTGGGACCGGACTCGATGCGGAAGTTGCGGAAGGTGAAGACTTTGTTCTCTTCAAAGACCACTTGGAAAAAGGAGTACAGGTGCGTGAAGTCAACGTCGCACTCGACGCGGACAGGGTATTCCGAAAACGTCTTGTTCCCTTTCGCGTCAACGTGTTCAATCGGGGGGAGCGGGTAGAGTTCCACAAGTTGCTGGATCTGCCGGTCGAGCGTCAGGTCGGCAAGGTACTCGACCGCGCTCAACTGCAACATGCGCATTTGGGTGTCTTCATCACTGGAGAGCGCGTCGTCCATGAACTCGGTGGGGATGAGCTTGATTTTCAGTTGTTCCGATTTTTTCTGGAGGCTGTCGCGCACGTTGTACAACTGGACTTTGTAATCAATGGTATCTGTAAATTTGGGGGGGTGGAGCGTTGCCAAGCGCTTGGCAATCCGGCTCCACTCGTTGGAGATGGTGTTCAGGTTCGCCCGCTCCTGTTCGACAATCGCCAGCAGGTTCGCGGAGGACTGGCTCGCGTATTGGCTGGCGTTCAGCCCGTCCCGTTCGTTCCGTAGCTCCTGTGCCGTGTTCAGTTGCTCCAGAACGACAAACTGGACGGTGAAGAAAATGCTCAGGATCACAAACAGAAGGATGAGGATGACCTGCATCCGTTCGGTTTTCACGAAATCAACGACTGACTGAAGTTGGGGGTTCATTGGCGATACACTTCGATTTTAATGATAAAACGGCGGTATTTGAGAAACTTCTGGATTTCCGGGTCCGTGACCCCGGTCGGGGACAGGACGCGGTCGTCGCGGAGCAGGTCAACGGTTTTGATCACCGGGGATGTTTTCAGGCGCTCGATGAGTTCCTTGACGGTTTTCAGGCTGGGGTCCGGGGTGTAGCCCTCGACGATGAAGGAGGTCGAAATCGCGTCCATCATCTCTTTTTTTGCCAGCGGGTCTTTGGCGTTGGACACGGATTTGACGGGCGTTGCCGGTGTCGTGGCAGGGTTTGGTTTCGTGCCGACGATTGAGAAGGGGGTTTGCCGTCGCGACGGCGCAGCAGGGGCGGGGTCAGTGGATTTCTTCACCGCTTCTTGGGCTTGCTCGCTCCGATTGTAGATGTTCTCGTCACAGAAGAGCGTGATCCAGTCGCCGGGGTCGTCCGGCTTGTTCGGGTTTCCGGGGACGATGGACTGGGAGACGAGGGTGAGGATCTCGCGGGCGATGGGGCCGTTCATCAGGAGGTCGCCCAAGGGGACGGTATTGGTCACGACCTGATTGCCTTGAGCCTGGAGGTTTTTGATCTGCTCTTCAATCTGCTTGCGTTTGTTGACGACTTGGCGGTCGCTGGCAAGTTGCGCCTTGTCGCGGTTGTCGGCGTACTTCCCGACTGCCGCGTAAACGCCCACGCTTGCGAGCAGGAGGATGGCGGTCGCGAGCCACCACGGTTTCTTCTCCTTGAAGATGACTTCGTTCTTGCGGTCCTCGGGGAGGAGCGAGAGGTAGGTGATGCACGCGCGCAGGGCGGTGATCGCCAGCCCGTACCCCATGTCGAAGAGGCCGATGTGGGGACGGAAACGGGTCGGGATCTCGGGGAGTTCGACGGAGGTGATGACGGGGATGCCCAGCTTTTGCGAGAGGTACTCTTTGAGGCCTTTCAGTTGCGCGCCGCCGCCGGAGAGGACGATTTTGCCGATAGCGAAGCGGCGGTCCTGGAACTGGCTGCGGTACACGCCCATGCAGGCGTTGAACTGCGAGACCCAGCGGTCGGCGGCGGCGCGGAGCTGTTCGGAGCAGGTGTCGGAGTCGCGCAGGCCGCATTCGGCGTGCTTGCGGACCTCGGCCTTGACGGGGGAGAGGCCGAGGGCCTGGGCGACGGCATCCGTGAACAGCTTGCCGCCGACGGCGATGGAGCGCGCGAAGGCCAGGCCGTTGGAGAGCCCGATGGCGACCTCGCTCTGGAGGTGGCCGATAGAGATGTAGCACCACGGCTCGTCGTGGCCGCCGGAGAAGGGCTCAAGGGCGTTGAAGAGCGCGACGGGTGCGGCGATGAGGTCGGCCGGGCGGAAGTGGTTCAGCGTGGCCTCGCGGATGGCCTCGTCAACCGCCGCCGGACGTGCCATGGCCATGGTGTAACGGCGGATGCCCTGTTCGTGCGCCGGCTCGTAGGCGAAGACGTCGTAGGACATCTCGTCGCCGGCCATCTCGCTGAACTGCGCGATGTCCATGGCGGCGACCTGATCGGGCGTGCGCGGGTCGTTGGGCTGGATGCGCCCGCTCTGGAAGATCGCCTGTGCGCCCGGGAGTGCCGTGGCGCAAAAGTGCTTGGCGAGGCCGACGCTTGCGAGCCATGTCGAGATCAACTTGTGCGGGTCGTCCTCGTCGAGCGGCAACGAGAAGGATTCCGTCCGCGTGACGATGGGCTTGCCGCTGCGCAGCTGCACCCAAACCGCGCGGACAGAGCAACTTCCGATGTCCAGCGCCACCATCTGTTTTGTTCGAGCCATAGGGAAGGATTAAAAGGGGTTAAGGGGTTCAGGGGTTAAGGGATTCAGGGGTTCATGGGTTAAGTGCCTGTTGTGCAACCGATTGTGTCTATTGAGGTAAAAATCAGTCATCCTTATTTTCTCCAGCACGGTTACTGCCCGTCGGCAGGGACGACGGGGATCACCGGTACGACGGCAGGGACAGGGACGACGGGGATGGGGGCGACGGGGGCGACGGGGGCCACCGGTGCGGCGGCGTCGACGGGGACGGGGACGGGGGGGACGAGGACGGGGATGGGGACGTCGGGGTCGGGGAGCAACTCAGCCAACACGTCGACGGCGGCCGCCGCAGCCTCAGGGGCCACTACCGGGGCCGCGGGGGCCGGGGTTTCGAGGGGGAGCGCGTCAGGGAGCGGGTCCACGGCGTCCGCGTCGGGGGTCACGTCAGGCTCATCGCCTTCGTCCTCCGTGTCTGCCGGGGGGGTCTTGAGGATGTTGGGGATGGCCGCGCCTTCCGGGATTTCGACCCCGTAGCGTTCGCTCTCGTTGAGGGGGATGAGTTCGGAACCTTCCTCGCTGAGGACCGTGGCGGTGACGAAGATGAGGATGTTCTCATACGTCTCTTGCTTGTTCTCGGTCTTGAAGAGGTAGCCGATGAGGGGGATGCGCGAGAGCCAGGGGGTCCCCTTCACGTCCTCCTGTTTGAGGGTGTTGGCGAGCCCGCCCAGCACGATGGTCTCGCCGCTGCGGATGACGACCTCGGTCTCGATGTACTGGCGGCTGAGGGTGGGGATCTCGATGGAGGGGGCTTGCGGTGGGGCAGAAGGTTCGTTGGGATCCACGAACGTCGTCGTCGAGATGGTGTATTTCTTCCACTCCTTGATTTTGCTGATCTCGGGGCGGAGGATGAGGTTGATGGAGGAGAGGTCCGCGCCGACGCTGGGGGTGACGATCAGCGAGTACCCGGTCTCGACGGTCGAGGGGCGGTTGTAGTTGAAGGTCGAGTCGCGCGAGTTGTTGTTGCCGTAACCGCCGGTGGTGCTGGAGATCTGCGTCTGCACGTCGTCGAAATAGGTGGTGTCCTCGCCGACGCGGAAGCTCGCCTCGCGGTTGTTGAGCGTGGTGACGCGCGGGACAACGATGGTCTTGGCGTTCCCGGTCGTCTCCAACGCATGGAGGGTCGCCTGCAACGCGGTGTTGCCGAGGAGGAACTGGTAGGCGATTGTGCTGCCGGAGGGGTCTGAGGCGCTGGTGAGCGCGTGGCCCGCGAACTGGAGCAGGTTGGGGAGCGCGCTGGGCGCACTCTGGTTCTGGTAGCTGCGCAGGGCGTTTTGGTAGGCGCGGTCGTTCCTGGCGTTGCGGACATCATTGTTGTAGGCGCGCAACGCATTGTTGTAGGCGTTCATGGTTTGCTCGTAGGCAGAGGCGAACGGGTGCTCCGGGGGGTTGATCAGACTGTACGGGATGGCTGAATTGGGGGGGAGGCGCGGGTAGTTGCGGTTGTCGAGCATCCACTCGATGCCCAGGTCGCGCAGGTCGGAGATGGTGGTCTGGATGAAACGCGCCTCGATGAGGACCTGGAGGGGGCGCTTGTCCAACGCCTCGATATGCTGTTCGGTGAGGTCGAGGTTCTCGCGGGTGTTCTTGACGATGAGCACATGCACCTTGTCGTCGAACCGGATATCGGCGCCTTCCGGTTGCGGGACGAACCGGGTGATGGTGTCGAGCAGGCCGATGCTCCCCTCCTCGCCGCCCTGTTGCGCGGGCTGCTGTTGCTGCTGCTGGCCCTGCCGGGTACTGCTCTGCACGCCCGCGAACGGGGTGCCGCCCGCGACGGACCTGCCGAGCTCCGAGCCGACCAGACCTTTGCGCAGCTTGTAGAAGCGGGTCTCCAGGGGGGGGCTGGGCGGTGTACCGGCGTCGGGATCGGGGATGACCCAGATGAGGTTGTTGCCGACGTTGAAAATCACGCCGAGGTTGCGCCCGAGGAACTCGAGGATCTCGATGAGCGGCACGTTTTCCGCGCGGATGGTGACGCTGTTGGGCTCTCCGGTGTCCGGGTTGATGCCGCTGTTCGCGTCGGCGATCATGTTGATGCCGTCGGTCTCGCCGATCTGCTGGATGAAGAGGTTGAGGTCTGCATCGGTCAGGATGACGCTGACGGGTTTCAGGAGCATCTCCTGCATGGGTGTGGGCACGGCGTAGAGGGGGGTGTTCTCGCCCATGACGTGCTTGCGCGTGCGGTACATCTCGGGCATGATGCCGAACTCCTTCGCGTCGGCGGTGCTGAGGCGCGTGAGCGGTTCGGAGCGTTTCTCCGCCATTGCCATGCGCTCCTCCGCGAGCTGCTGCTGGATGCGGAACTGCAGGTCCGCGAGCCCGACCGCCTGCGGGTTCTTGCGCACGATGTCAACGGTGGCAATGGTCGCGTCTTGGAGGCGCCCCTGCTCCAGGAGCCTCTCTGCCTCGACGACCTCCTGAGCGGGATCCGGGGGGGGCTTGGTGCTGTCGGGTTTCTTCTCGGACGCGCACCCCGCGATGAGCGCGAGGCCGACCGCGCACGCGGCGAAGCGGAGGAGAGGGGACCGGGGGGACACAGGAACAGCCTCCTTTTGAAAGGGGGTGGCGGTATTCCGCCGGGGGTTTTCCGGAACGGCGTGCGGACATTCTTGTCCGCATTGCGCATGGCTATTTCCTGCGGACAGGAATGTCCGCACTCCGTTCGCCCGGGGGCTTTCTTCCCTTGATTCGGAATGAATGCTTGTGCGTGTGTTCATATTCATACGTGTGTCTGACTTTCGGTTGATTGAGAAAAGTGAATGGTCATCGGTTGCTGTTCCCTAAGCGGGACATGCCTTCCCAGTAGGGGGTGCTGGCAAAGACGTTCCCGGCGTAGGCGACGTTGAGGACGATCGGCATGCGTTCAATCCGTGTCTGCCCCTCACCGCGCACCCCTGGGATGGATTGGTCTTTCCAATGGTGGCAACAGCGGACAATGGGGATCTGGGAGGCGGGATAGGGCAGTTGGACGCCATCAATGCTGGTGTTGTCCCTGCCCCCATACAGCATCTGGATACGCTTATACTGGCCCATGGTTCGGTAATCCTGCTCATGTTCCGGGAGCGGGGAACCTTTATACCAGCCTGCGGTGCCCTCTGCGGCGGAGAACTCGTAGCAGTAGCTGCAATACCTGACCGCCAACGTGCGAGTCGGCCCTGTCCCGCGCTCGTTGTCCCATGACCCGGTCCTCGTATAGAAGTTTCCTTGGTCGCTGATTCTCGTGAGGTAAGCCGGAGGCACGGGCGCGTCTGACCCTTTGGGCGAGCTGCCGTCTGCAAAGCAAACGTACAAGGAGAGATCGTCCGCATACTCAGGGTAGAGGTTTGAGAGCCAGTCAGGGACGCGGTTGTCGTGCTCGCTGCGGTAAATCGCAAGCGCGATGCCGAGCTGGCGCAGCTTCGATTTGCAGTCCGTCTGGCACGCGTTTTTCATGCCGATCCGGATGGATGTCGTCAGTGCCGCGCCGAGGATGCCGATGATGCAGATGACCACCAGCAATTCAATCAACGTAAAACCCTTGCGCTTCATCCGCCTTTTATGGCATGATGTTTGCATTGCGAAAAACCACGCTTCTCGGGAAGCATGTTTCAAGCGGCATCCGTTTTTCCGTGTATCTGCCTTTTGCATTCTCATTTGAAATGCACAAAGTATGCCAAAACGGCGGAACGGTTGCAAGGGGAAAGTGAAAGAATGGTGAAGTTTTTTTGTTGGGCGTTTTGAGTTTCTAGTTTCTAGTTTCCAGTTTCCAGTTTCGAGGGCTATCGATAGCCGTCGACAGCATTCGATGGCCGTCGAAACTGGAAACTTGAAACTCGAAACTGGAAACTAAAAAAAAGCGCATACTCCCGTATGCGCCTAAATGAGGAGGAGTGAGTTGATGAAGAAGCGTTTTTGGATTCCGATGATGATGTTGACGGTGCCGCTGACAGTCGCGGCGCAGGAGGAGCGGGAGGGGCGGCCGCGCCCGGGGTGGAACGTCGAGGGGGCCCCGTGCCGCATCGTCGCGCGCAAGGGGGGGGGGACGTTCGCGCGCGGGG
>WRML01000111.1 GCA_009777165.1 Kiritimatiellota bacterium | reverse complement strand
ACACAAAGGAGTCTTATGCGTTCTTGTATCATTGCTACTGTTGCGGCGGCTGCGGGGGTTGCGGCGGCCGAGCCGATCCGTCACGTCCTCGTGCTGGGGGATGAGTCGCGGGGGGCCATTCATTACGTTGACCAATTCGAACCGGCCAACTCGTTCTCTGTCCCGGCGCCGCGCCCCGTGTGGGATTTGCGCGTGTGTGGGGAGGGCAAATACCGCTCGGTCTCGGGCAAGGGGTTCACCGTCACGGACCTCAAGGAGCGCAAGGCCGTGGACACGTTCTCGCACGATGCGTTGGGGGGGCTCACGAGCGTGTGCGACCTGCCCGACGGGGGGTTCATCGCGGGGACGAACCAGAGGGTTGACGACAAGGACGCCGTCGTGGTCTATACGTTCTCGGCGGACCGCCAGCTGAAGGGCAAGTGCGTCTTCCGCGGCATCCATTACCTGCGGATGATGACGCGTCTGCCCAACGGCGACGTGTTGCTGGCGTGGAACGACGGCATCCTCAAGGGCCGGCTCGCGGCGGGCGGTGACGGCGAGGGGACGGCGTTGCAGATGTACAAGCTGCCGCGTGACCGTAACGCCTACATGGCGATCCCGCGCAAGGCCGGGGGGTACTGGGTCGGTGGCGGCTTCGCGCGCCAGGCCTATGCGTATGCGGAGGACGGGGCCATCCTGACGACGTTCGAGGCGAAGATGCCCGAGGGCCTGAAGAATAATTTCTACGCCGGGGTCGTGGAGCTGGCGAACGGCAACCTCATCGTCGCGAACTGGAACGGGCACGGCGCGGAGGACAGCAAGAACGGGTGGCAGATCCTCGAGTTCGACGGGGAGGGGGCCTGTGTGTGGAACTTGCACGACCCCGTAGCCTACGGCTCCATCACGGGTGTGATCGTCATCAAGTGAGGCGGCGTGGACCCCTCGGTCACAGGGAACGTGCACTCGGTCGAGTCGTTCGGGACGCTGGACGGGCCGGGGATCCGGTATGTGTTGTTCCTGCAGGGGTGTCCCCTGCGGTGCCTCTACTGCCACAACCCCGACGCACGGGCGGTTGACGACGGGACGACGATGTGCGCGGGGGATGTGCTGGCGGATATTCTGACGTACCGCATGTTCATCCGTTCCGGGGGGGTCACGCTGTCGGGGGGGGAGCCCCTGCTCCAGCCGGGGTTTGCCGGCGCGATTCTGGAGGGGTGCCGCGAGAACGGTCTGCACACCGCGCTCGACACGTCGGGTGTGGTCCCCCTGTCCGTTGCGGGCCCCGTGCTGGAACAGGCGGATCTGGTGATGCTCGACATCAAGGCGCTCGACAACGGGTTGTGCAAGACGCTGACCGGGGCCGGGAACGCGAACACGCTCGCCACGCTCGACTTCTGCGAACGCATCGGCAAGCCCGTCTGGATCCGCCATGTGCTGGTGCCGGGATTCACGCTGGATGAGCCGCGCTTGACCGCCCTTGCGGAATACCTGAAGAAATTCACGGTCATCCGTAAGATTGAGTTGCTGCCGTTCCACAAGATGGGCGAGTACAAATGGGAGAAGCTGGATGACGAGTACCTTCTCGCCCAGACCCCCCCCCCGACAGCGGAGGCCATCCGTCAGGCGAAAAGGATTTTCGGGATGTGAGGTACCCACCCCGCCCCGTTCTTTCCGAAAAAAACAGTGGAAAAGCGCAAGGAGGGATGGTATGATATACCGTGATTTAAAACGTGATGAAGGAGAGTGTAGTTATGGAGACGGCTTGGGGAGTTACGGGGGCGGTGATGTGTTTGGCGTTGTGTGCGGCAGGGTCGGCGATGGGCACGGGTGTGGCGGCGGCGTCTGCCGTCGGCGCGTGGAAGAAGTGCTACGCGCAGAATAAGCAGGCGCCTTTCCTGCTGTTGTCGTTCGTGGGCGTGCCGCTCTCGCAGACGCTCTACGGGATGATTTTGATGTTCGCGATGTTGCCGAAGGCGGCGGTGGGGGTCCCCCTGCTGGTCTTGGGAGCGTTCGCGGGTTTCGCGGTCGGGCTTTCGGCGTTCCTGCAGGGCAAGGCGGCGGCAGCGGCGGCGGACGCGCAGGCGGATACCGGGCAGGGACTGGCGAACTATCTCGCCGCGCTGGGGATCATCGAGACGGCGGCCATCTTCGTGATGGTGTTCACGTTTACGGCCATCCGCCGAATACCGGTCTGAACACGGAGGGGTGTTTGCTCGCAGCCGACGCAAATCGAAACCCATCTGCGCCACCTGCGGGCTGAACGAAAAGGGGGAATCATGTTTGGCAACTCGGATTACACACGGCGCGGCGCGCTGAAGACACTCGCGGGCGCGGCGGTGATGGCGGCGGTGCCGCCGGTGCCGCCGCTGTTCGCGGCAGACCTCAAGGGGAACATCAAACAGTCGGTCTGTCTCTGGTGTTACAGCGGTTACATGAACAAGAACAACATGAGCCTCGACTCGTTCGCCGTCGCGTGTGCGGAGATGGGAATTCAATCCGTCGAACTCACGGGCCCGGGCGAGTGGCCGACCCTCAAGAAGCATGGGCTCATCTGTGCGATGGTCCCGACAGGCTCCATCGAGAAGGGGCTCAACCGTATCGAGCATCATGACGATTGCCTCGCGTCAATCAAGAAGAAAATAGACGAGTCCGTGGCGAACGGTTTCCCGAACGTCATCACCATGTCCGGCAACACGGCGGGCATGGACAAACAGGAGGGCCTCGACAACTGCGTGACCGCGCTCAAGAAGATCGCGCCGTATGCGGAGGAGAAGAAGATCACCATCTGCATGGAGTTCCTCAACTCCATCAACCACAAGGATTACATGGGCGACTCCACCGCGTGGTTCGTCGAGATGGTCAAGCGTGTCGGCTCTCCGCGCGTCAAGGTGCTGTACGACATCTACCATGCCGCGATGATGAAGGAAGACCCCATGGCGGACATCCGGCAACATGCGGAGTGCTGGGGGCACTACCACACGGGCGGTATGCCCGGGCGTAACGAGATTGACTCCACCCAGACGCTCGACTACCCCGCCCTGATGAAGGCCATCCTCGCGACAGGCTACACGGGTTACGTCGGTCAGGAGTTCGTGCCGAAGAACGCGGATGCCCTTGCCAGCCTCCGTGCGGCAGTGAACATCTGCGATGTGTAGCGCACGGGCAGAAACCTCTCGCGAGGGGACCTAGGGGATGTAGGGGGGACGGAGGGGGTACCACTTCTGACTTCTTCCCCAGCCTCCTTTTGAAAGAGGGTGGTGCCGTATCCGGCGGTGGGGGTTTGCAGCCCCTTTCGTCTCCTTCTTATTGCCATATGTGCCAATCCCAAGTCAACACGCCCTAGTCGTGCTCACTTCACCGCGCGGAGCTTAAAGAAGTGGCGGTCGGAGGGGGGGAGGGTGGTTGGCGGGATGGTCGTCGCGTCGCGCGTCGCACCGAAGGGTTTCACCGTGGGCAGGGGGGTGAGAAGCTCCCAGTACGTGAGGTTGGTGGAAACGCCAATCTCGTAGCCGTAGCCAGTACCGAGCGCGTCTTCCACCGGGGCGCGTTCCCACGTCAGGGTCACGTGGCCAAAGGCGTTCACGTCGATGGAGGCAATGAAGACGTCATACGCCTCCGGTTCGGGGGGGAGGGGCGGGGGATGGCCCAGGCAGATGATCGGACGGGATTGCCATTGGGCGGTGGCGTTGTCGAAGGATCCGGTGACGTCCTGCCAGGTCTCGCAGTCGGGGTGGTGGATGTAGGAGACGGCACCGGGGGATCCGGTGTAGAGCTCCACCCCCACGGCGACAGGGTAGCTGCCCGAATAGGTGACGTTGGTGAGGTAGGTGTTGTTGACGAAGATTCGGTTCCCGAAGGTGACCCCCGTCGAGGGCGTGGAGACGCTCCTGTATCGGGTATTGGAGAAGGCGAGGCTCCCGATGCTCGTCACGGAGGCGGGGATGGTCAACTGTGCGGCGGGGAGGCTGGAGCAGAAGGCGAAGGCGGAGTCGCCGATGGTCTGCACGGCGCTACCGAGGCTCAGGCTGCTCATCCTGCTGCAATCCTGGAAGGCGCCGTCGCCGATGGTGATGACAGAGTTGGGGATGGTCACGGTTTCGGTGAGGTTGGTGCAGCCGTGGAAGGCGTAGTTGTCAATGGTCGTCACGGTCGGCGGGAGGGTGAGTTGCGTGAGGAAGGGTTTCTGGGCGGTGTTGAAGATGGAGCTTGCCGCGGTGCCGTCGAGCCCGATGGTGACGATCGTGTAGTTGGTCAGGCCGCCGTAGAAGTCGCCAGAGAAATCCAGGGGTGCGGGGATGGAGGGCGTGCCGATACAGGTCATGATGCGGAGGGTGTGGTCGCCCGCCTCGTCGCGCACGACGAAGCGCCAACCCTTCTCGTCTGCGATGATGATGTCCCCGGAGCCCTCGAACCCCCAGCCGGGGAGGCAGCGGATGGGACGGTCCCGCCACATCGCGTTACCGTTTTGGATGGGCGGATTGCTAACTTGCCCAGAGTAGTTCCAACTGTCCACGTGCTCCAACATGACGTAGGAGATGACGTTTGAACTTAATGCATGAAAGTCACTTCCATATCCATATATGGGAGAGGAGACAGACTGGAAGTAGCCGCCTCTGTAATAGACGGCTTCCAGGAAGGGGTTCCCTCCGAAGACTTGCGTCTGGAGGCGGACCCCCGTCGAGGGTGTAGAGATTTCCGTGAGCCTCGTGCTGTTGAAGGCACCGTAGCCGATGTTTTTCACGGAGTCGGGGATGGTCAGCGTCCCGGTGAGGCACATACACCTATAGAAAGCCTCGTTGCCGATGTTCGTGACCGAATTGCCTAAGGTTAAGGTCAGGCCGCTTACCCCACTATACCCACTATATCTGAAGGCAGCCCAGCCGATGTTTTTCACGGAGTCGGGGATGGAGATCGTCCCCGTGAGGTTGGTGCAGCAGTGGAATGCCATGGCGCCGATATCCTCGACCGCGCCTCCGAGGTTCAGGCCGCTCATCGCGGAACAGGATTGGAAGGCGTAGGAGCCAATGCGTGTCACGGAGTTGGGGATGGTCAGCGCTGTGATATACTTGCAATGGCTGAACGCACCGATGCCGATGTCCGTCACGGAATCGGGGATGGTCAGCTTCCCGGTGATATTGCAAACGTAGAACGCATAGTTGCCGATGTTTGTCACAGTGTTGGGCAGGGTGAGCTGGCTCAGGTAATAGCGCTGTGACGCGTTGAAGAGTGCTGCATACCAGTTCTCGTAGTTCCCGATGGTGGCGATGGTACGGTCGCCTCGGATGGTTCCGGTGAAGTCGAGGGGGGGGGGGGAGGGGGGCGTGGCGACGCAGTTCGTAACGCAGAGGGCGTTGCCGGGCAGGTCGTCCACCGCAAACCGCCAGCCGGTGTTGTCGTAGATTTCCCCGTCGTCGTAAAACCAGGCGATGGCGCGGATGGGGCGGCCGCGTCAGGTCGCGTGGCCGTCCTCGATGGGGGCGCCGGTTAACCCGTCGGCGTTGGCGTCCCAGTTCGCCGCGTGTGCGCGCAGGACGTAGGAGGTGACGTTGCCGCTAGAGTTATACGGGAAAGTCCCTACGGAGTCGGGGTAGCCGCCCCGGTAGCAGACGGCGTTCAGTTCGGGGTAGGATGTCAGGAAGGCGTAGTTGCCGAAGGTGGCGCCCGTCGAGGGGGTAGAGATTTCCGTGAGCCGGGTGTTGGAGAAGGCATAGTCGCCGATGTTCCTCACGGCGTCGGGGAGGGTCAGGCGCCCCGTGAGGTTGATGCAGGATAGGAAGGCGTTGTTGCCGATGTTCGTGAGGGCGCCGCCGAGGGTCCCGAGGGTGAGGCCGGTCATCGCGGCACAATTATAGAAGGCGCTGTTACCGATGTCCCGCACGGTGTTGGGGATTGCCACCGTGCCCGTGAGGTTCGTGCAGGAGGAGAAGGCGCTGTTGCCGATGGTCTGGAGCGAGGCGGGCGCCGCAAAGGTGAGGCCGGTCATCGCGGTGCAACTCTGGAAGGCGTTGTTGCCGATTGCCTTCACGGCGTTGGGGATTGCCACCATGCCCGTGAGGTTGGTGCAGAAGTAGAAGGCGTAGTTGCCGATGTTGGTCGTGGTCGCGGCGAGGGTGAGATGGGTCAGGTAGCGACTTCGGTTGACGTTGAAGAGCGCGCCCGCGCCGGCCACCGTGCCGTTGTTGCCGACGTTGACGATGGTGCAGGCGTCCTGGATGGTCCCCGTGAAGTTGAGGGGGGAGGGGGAGGGGGGCGTGGCGATACAGTTCGTGACCCAGAGCGCGCCGGCCCCCATGTCCTGCACCTGGAACTTCCAGCCGGTGGGGCTGGCAAGGACGGTGGGGGTCTCGAAGTACCAGTCGTAGAGGCGGATGGGGCGGCCGCGCCAGGTCGCGTTGCCGTTCTGGATGGGGCCGTCCGAGACCTCGGGGTTCCAGCTGTTCACGGATGCCAGCGCGACGTAGGAGGTGACGTTGC
Organism: Kiritimatiellota bacterium; assembly: GCA_009777165.1. Taxonomy (GTDB): domain Bacteria; phylum Verrucomicrobiota; class Kiritimatiellia; order RFP12; family UBA1067; genus WRJS01. The sequence goes on along the minus strand of WRML01000111.1, from coordinate 504 downwards.
CGTTCAGTTCATAGAGGGACGACGCCACGGAGTAGGGATAGTTGCCCCGGTAGCAGACGGCGTTGAGGGCGGGGTCTTGCGTGTAGAAGGCATTGCTGCCGAAGGTGGCGCCCGAAGAAGGGGTGGAGATTTCCGTGAACCCCGTGTAGGCGAAGGTACCGGTGCCGATGCTATACACGGTGTCGGGGAGGAACAGCTTCCCGGAGAGGCGTGAGCAGTCGTTGAAGGCGTCGTCGCCGATGATCTGCATGGAGGAGGGTTCCTCGAAGACGAGGGCGTCGAGCTTGTTGCAACGGAAGAAGGTTTGAATGTTGATAATCTTCCAGTCGCGGGGGATGGAGAGCGTGCCCGTGAGGTTGGTGCAGGCGTAGAAGGCGAAGGCGCTGATCTCCGCTTGGGGCAGGGTGAGGCTAGTCGCCATGACGTGGAAGTCGCCAAGGACGCCACCCTCCCGCGACGGAGTCGGGGAGGTGATGTCTTCGATGAAGTAGCCTTTGATGATGG
>WRML01000110.1 GCA_009777165.1 Kiritimatiellota bacterium | reverse complement strand
GGGGGGCCCCCGGGGGGGGGGGGCGGGGGGGGCGGGGGGGGGGGAGAGGGGCGAGCCGGCGTCGTGCAGCGTCCACGTCAGCAGGGCGAAGTCGTTGGTGATGTCGGAGCCGGAGACGGCGAGGCCGTTGGGGGGGAGGGGGGGTTGGTCGGCCAGCACGAACTCGACCTCGGCGATGTTGCCGTAGCTGCCGTCCGGGCCGCAGTAGCGCGCGTAGCGGGCGGGCGCGGGGGGGGGGAACGACGCTTCCGTGATGGCGGTGATGGGGGGGGTGCCGATGTTGGTGTGGACGCCCGTGGGGGTGGTGAAGTCCGGGTCGTCGGCGACCTCGAACCAGCCGCCGTCCATGCGGTCGGCGAAGTTGCGGCGCGGCACGTAGCGGAGCAGGGTCATCTCCCGCGCGGCGCCGAAGTCCAACCCGGTCCATGTGCCGTTCTGAATGTTCCCCGGCGAGTTGTAGCAGGTGGCGATATTGCCGTCGAACACCTTGTCGCCCGCATAGATCGGGTTGTTCTCCCAACTGCCGGGGAGCCCGATCCACTGTCCCCGCCCGCTGTTGAGGGGGGTGGCGGCAACATAGACCCACGGTGACGTCCCCGAGCCGTTGACGGCGCGGATGCGGTACGTGGTGTCACGGTACAGCAGGAGCGAATCGTCGAAGAAGTGCTGCTCCCCGGTGACGGCGAAGACGCGCGTGAGCGGGGAGAAGTGCGGCTCGTGCTCGATTTTACGTTGGATCTCGTAGAAGATGGCGTTTGACGGGGCGCTCGTCCAGAACAGGTTCATGCGGTGGTTGATGCACGCGTCGAACGTCAGGTCGGGCGCGTCCGGCACGGGCGCCTCCTCGGGCAGCGGGTCCGCGCCGTAAAACTCCACCATGCACAGGTTGCCGCCGGCCATCCCGGGCAGCGCGATGAAGCGCACGTACGAGAACGGCTGCAGGACGGCGGGGGAGGGGAACTGTTCGTCGCGCCACCAGGTGGGGTTCCAGTCGGGGGGGGGGTACAGCGTGTGGAGCGTGACCGCGTCGGAGAAGTCCGGCGCGTTCGCGCCCTGGATGCGGACGCCCATGATGCGGGCCAGCTGGCCGCCGCGCCCGACGTAGCGGATGCCGGTGATGAGTTTCGGGCTCTGCAGCTCGAAGCCCACCCAGCCCCCAGCCCCCCCGCCGTCGCCGTCATAGAACGTGCCGGCGTTCCCGTCGAACGACTTGTCCGGCCCGTACTGCGGGTTGTCCTGATAATACCCCCCCTCGTCCCAAAGGATGATCATCTGCCCGGACTCGTTCGTCACGGCGTATTGGTTCAGCAGCTGGTTGACCCACTGCGCGTGGGCCGCAGTTGCCGCGAGCAGTGCGCTGGCGGCCATCATCATCATCATCGTCTTTCTCATGGTCTCTTTCGTCCTTTCTGTCCTTTTGTCCTGTCTCGTAGTCCTGTCGTCCTGAAGTCCTGTAGTCCTGACTTTTTTGACTACGGGACTACAGGACTACGGGACTGCAACTTATTTGATCATCAATACCATCTGTCCTTTTGTCCTTTTCGTAGTCCTGTCGTCCCGTAGTCCTGCCTTCTCCGACTACGGGACTACAGGACTACGGGACTACAACTCATTTGATCATCAGCAGCGTGTAGATTATGAGGCGGCGGAGCTTGATCTCCGAGAAGTCCACGGTCTGGAACATCTGCGGGCTGGTGTCGTTGCCGCAGACGGCGACGCCGGCGAAAAGGTCTGTGTTGAAGATGCCCGTGGTGTCCTCGAACGTGTGGTACGTCACCCATGCCGAGGGGGGGGAGGCGGGGTCGCGGTAGGCGAACTCGAAGACGTCGCCGACGCGCTTGATGCGCAGGTAGGCGGGGTTCAGGTAGGGGGGTATCCATGCGGATGCGTCGGTGATGTTCGCACCTTGCGCGAGGCGTTGCGTGACGTTGAATTTCCCGACCGAGTTGGTCGCAATCATGGCGGCGGCAAAGAACGGCGATCCGGCGGACAGTCCGTTGCGCACCATCAGCATCCCTTTCCCTGTCGCGCGGGCAGGGTCAATGTCAATGTCCACCAGGGACTCGAAGACGAAGTCGCCGCGGATGGTCTGCCAGACGTAGTGGTAGCGTTCGGTGGTGCCGCTCATGTCGCTGTCTGAGTGGGCGACGGTGAGGGAGCCGTCGGGGTTCAGGGTGTGGAAGCCGAGACGGTTGCCGCCGAAGGTGCGGCCGGACCAGTCGCCCGTCTGCATGAAGACGCCCTCGCCCGTGGGGAGGGGGTCCGGCAGGAGTTGCAACACGGGGATGACGGCGCGGTCCACGGCCCCCCCCCATTCGAGCTTCAGGGTCTTGCCGCCGCCCGCCTGGAAGTAGTCGAGGCGGAGGGGGTGCTCTCCGGCGGTGAGGTGGACGGTCCCCTGTTCGGGCGTGGTGGTGGCGGTCCACCTGTTGATCACAAAGTCGCCGTCAATGCGGAGCGCGACGCCGTCGTCGCGGGTGAGGTAGAAGGTGTAGTCGCTCTCGAACGGGACGATGAGCTTGCCCGTCCAGGCGATACGGACGTTTAGATCTGACCCGGGGACGTCGGGACGGATGGGGGTCCCGGCGGCGGCGATGTTGAAGTCGATGGGGCCCTCGGTGAACGTCCCGGCCCACGCCTCGGCGGGGTTGTACGCGAGGGTGAAGCTGGTGAAGTAGTTCGCGGTCAGCCCGGTCCCGTTCCCCGAGGTGTAGGCGATGATGGGGTAGGGGTCGGAGTACGCTTCGGCGGGGGGGGCCGTCTGCACGGCGACGACGCGGTAGAACGCGCGTTGGCCGATGAGGGGGGTCCCGTCAATGAAGGGGGTGGCGGAGGTGTCGCCGACGCTGGTCCAGGTCACGCCGTCGGTGCTGCGCTCGATGCGGTAGGAGTCCTGCTGGGTGCCTTGCTCCCAGTCGAGCTGGATCCCCCCCGGCTGGAAGGAGAGGGTGACGGAGGGGGGGGCCCTGAAGATGCTGTTGGCGATGTCGGGGTCCCACCCGTAAAGCTCAAGCTCGTTGATGTTGCCGTGGAACTGGTTCGCGTCCGGGCGCTGGGCGAAGATGTAGCGGAACGGCTCCTGGTTGACGGTCTGCTGGGTGACGAGCGTCTCCGACACAGCCCCGGCGAAGGTCGCGAGGCGTGTGAAGTTGTTGGTGTAGTCGGGGTCGTTGGACCCGCGCAACTCCGCGCCGTTGAGCCGCGCTACGGAGCCGCTCCCGCTCCGCGCGGCGTGGCGCATGAATACGATGCCGTAGGGCTTGGCGAGGTCCACGCCGACGGCGGGGTTCGTCGCAACCGTGTCAACGTAGGTGTTGAGCTTGTTGTCGAACATGGCGTGGACATCCAAGTTGCCGTTATTTTGGTAGGGGGCCCCTGCGCCGAGGAGGGCCATGCCGGGCTTGATCGTCGCAAGGGTGACGGGGTCGCGCTCGATCCAGAAGCACGGGATATAGGAGACGTAGGGGCTGGGCTCGCCCTCGATGGGCCCGGAGAGGGTGTTCACCAGCGCGGTGAGCCTGTAGTAGTAGCGGATGCTCGTGGCGACGGTCGTGTCCGTCCATTCCTGTTCGGCGCAGAGGCCCTCGGGGGTCATCAGGTCATAGGGCCCCCCCGGGCTGGTGGCGCGGTAGACGAGCGTCGAGGAGAAGAGCGAGGTGATACCGTCGCGGCTGTCCCACGTCAGCACGGCGAAGGCGTTGGTGATGTCCGAGCTGGCGACGGTAAGCCCCGTCGAGGGGAGGGGTGTGGGGGGCTGGATGAAATCGATCGCCGCGACATTGCAGTACCCAGAGGACGGCGAGCAGTACCGCGCGTAACGGTTGGTCACGGGCTGGGCGAGGACGACCTCGGTCACGCCGCTGATGGAGGGGGCGCCGTTGTTGGTGTAGACGCCTGTGGGGTTGATGAAGTCCGGGTTGTCCGCGACCTCGAACCAGCCGCCGTCCATGCGGTTGGGGTGAGTCGAGTTGCGGCGCGGCACGAAGCGGATGCTGGTGATCTCCTTCTCGCTCCCGAAGTCCAGCCCGGTCCATGCGTTGTTCGCGTTGCCGGAGGGCGCGTCGAAGTAGGTCGTGACGTTGCCGTCGAACGCCTTGTCGCCCGTCATGCCGCCGCCGTAGGTGCCGGGGGTGCCGATCCACTGCCCTGTCGCGCCGTTGCGGGCGAAACCCGTGACAGTGACCCACGATGACGCGCCCGCGTTGTTGTGGGCACGGATGCGGTACTCGGTGTCCTGATACATGAAGAACGTCGAGTCCATGTAGTGGATGTCACCCGACTGGTGGTATCGTGAGAAGTGGGGCGAGAAGACGTCCTCGTGCCCGATTTTCCGCTCGATCTCATAGAGGATGGTGTCCGTCGCGCCCGGCCAGATCAGGTTCATGCGCCAGTTGACGCAGCCGTCGAACGCCAGCACCGGGGCGGCGGGGGGGTTGGCTGCGTTCATCGGTGCCGCGCCGTAGAACTCGAGCTCGGCGAAGTTCCCGCCGTAGGAGAGGGGGAGGGGGGCGTAGCACCGCACAAACTTGAACGACGTGGCGGCGACGGGGTCAAGGATCAGCTCTTCGTTCCACGACTGTGGGTTCCAGTTCTCCGGGGGGTTGAGCGTCCAGAGCGTCACCGCGTCGGAGAAGTCGGACAGGTTCGCGCCTTGGACCTCGACGCCCCTCACGCGGTTTGCGTAAGTTTGGCGCCCGTAATAGCGGACGCGGGTGATGAGCATCGGGGTCTCCATCTCGAAACCCACCCATGCGCCCTGGCTGAAGGCGGCGCTCGGGTCATAGTACGTGGACGTGTTCTTGTCGAACGCCTTGTCCGCCGTGTAGTTTTGGTTGTTGTTATAACTCCCTCCGCCGTCGTGCAGGACATTAATCTGCCCGGACGCGTTCGTCACGGCAAGGTTATTCAACAGAGTACCCGTCCACTGCGCATGAGCCGCAGTCACCGCAAGCAGTGCGCCCGCGGCCGTCATCATCATCATCGTCTTTTTCATGGTCTTTCGTCCTTTCTGTCCTGTTTCGTCGTCCCGTCGTCCCGTCGTCCAGCTTTCTCTGACTACGGGACTACGGGACTACAGGACTACAACTCATCTGATCATCAATCATCCGTCCTTCCGTCACGCCTCCTTGACCGGCACCTCGTCGAGGTTGTCCCACTGGATGCCGGTGCGGCGGAGGGCGTAGCCAATCTCCTTGCGATAGTCGCCGTAACAGGTCATCCAGTGGAAGCCGGGCATGCGGTCCGCAAGCAGCCTGTCCGGGACATTGTACTGGATGTCGTACTGGGTCCGGCAAATGGGGCGGAAGGGGACGTCCACAATCTTGCCCTTGATCCCGACCCAGCGCTCGGAGCGGAACCCGGCGGCGATGTGCGTCGTGACCGTGCCGAGGGGGGCCTTGACCCACGGCGCGGCGCCGTAGTCGGACTCGTAATGCGTGACGATGCGCACGGGGTTGAGCTTCTTGCCGTCCATCTTGCGCGGGGCGGTGCAGTGCGCGACGGTGATGATGTTGTCGTGCGGGAAGGTGGGGTTGCAGAGGAAGACCGGCTTGCCCGTGATGTTGCCGAGCAGCACGCCGCCCGGGATCGCGCAGAAGTCGGACTCGCAGAACGCGAGGTAGTCGTCGTCGTTGAGCGTGGTCAGCGTGTAGCAGGCGGTGGTCTTGGAGCGCGGGATGATCGCGCCCATGCAGGAGTTGACCGTGATGAGGCGCGTGTCAACCTGTTTCATGAGGAGACGGAAAATCTCGTCGAGCACGAAGGAGTTGACGAAGAAGTCCATGCCCGTCTCCAGTTTCGTGCCCGGGAGCTTGAGGTAGCTGACGGCGCGCTTCTTGGCGCGCGCCATGACGGCGGCGTCGGCCTTGGCCTCGTCAATGAGCTTGGACAGGTCATCGTAGTTCACGTCGTGGTACTCGAACCCCCAGATTTTCTTGACGTTCTCGGGGACGTTGAGGCCGGGGGATGCCCACGCGCCGGCCCCGCCGATGGTGACGATCTTCGACCCCATCGTGTTCTTCAGGCCGCAGAGTGCGCGGAACCGCCAGTCGAGCTCCTTGACGTTGTCCGTGACGACATCCTCGTTGCGGATGTTCGCGACCGCCGCCTCGTCCGTGTGCTGGCGCAGGAAACGCGGGCTGACGATTTCGTACTGGAGATAGACGGGGCCGCTCTTCCAGCGCTGGAAGACGATGACGTCCTTACCGAAGTTCTGGATGCCGTTGATGCTGTGCCCCGCGCCGTAGAACAGGATCACGTCGCACGCGGCGATGTCCGCGTTGCCGTTCAGCTGGTCAACGCTGGTCGCGGTCACAAGCTCGAGGAACGCGATGGGGTAATCCGCCTTGGCCTTGAGGCCGTTGAGTTCGGAGCGGATGCGGCCCACCTCCTCCTGCGCCGCCTCGCGGGAGTGGATGCCCCCCCAGTTGCGCCAGGAGGTCGCCTCGCGCGGCGTGGGCAGGTCGTGCATGAGGATCGGTTTGACGACCAGCGGCTTGCGCGGTTTGGGCATCGGCACGGTGTGATCCCCCTCGGCGGCAAAGAGGTTCCCTTGCAGGCCCATCAACGTGAGCCCCCCCACCAGCACGCCACCCATGGCGACGAACTGACGGCGCGAGAGGTCGAGTTGAATCTCGGACGTTGGTTCCGCAGAACATTGCGGACAACAACGGCATTGCACATCATCTGTGGACATTCCAATCCCTCCTTTGTAAGTTTCAATATTATGCGCTAAACAAAGTGGAAGGTCAACAAGGAAGTGAAGCATTCATTCAACATTCATTCAACATTCACCGCCCGGCATCACCTGCGATGGTCAGGATGTGTGTAGCTGAGCAGGTGGTCGCGGCAATGGGCGTAGATGCGGTCGGCGGTTTCGGCGGTCATCGTGCGGACTGTGCCCGCTAACGCTTGCGCCGCTTCCAGCGTGACGTGGCTTAGCGCATATTTCACGTGCGGGATGAGGCTCGGGGTCATGCTGAG